>WRKD01000168.1 GCA_009778255.1 Bacillota bacterium | reverse complement strand
CCGTGAAAGACGAGAACAATACACAAATCCGCTATGACTACACACCCTTTGGTCAAGAATACGAGGTTAGAGATGTACAAAGCGGTACGATACTTTCATCTCTCCGTTCAAACACTTTTCCCACATGACCATGATAGTTCTCAACCAAGTAGCACGGATTTTCAGAACGACCGAGCATAGGTTATCTACATTAGCACGTGAGAATCCCGCCTAGAAAGGGGGAACCGACCCACTAGTAACGAGTCATGGAGCGTTAACAGCAATATTGGCGTCTATAATGTATTTTCTTGACAGGGGGGTGGCGCTGCTTTAAAATTAAGAAAGCCGCCAAAATATTTTTTAGTGCGGAAGATAAAGGAGGTTTGAGTATGAGAGATTTAGGGGCGGATCAGGAAAAGTTTTGTCAAGCAGCGCTTAAGATGGGGGCATTGCATGCGCAAGTGTTTACAATAGACGAATTAGTGTTCGACCCCCGTACCCTTATTAAATGCATGTTTGGCTGCAATGACTGGGGCAAAGGGCATACTTGTCCTTCACGTGCGGGAAATATTAGCTTAAAGGAATGGCAAGAAACTCTCTCTTTTTATCGCTGGGGGCTGATCATACATAGCAATCAAGCTAAGCTAAATCAGGATATAGCATATGAGCTGGAAAGGCAAGCCTTTTTTGCGGGCTATTATTTTGCTTTTTCGATGAGCGATTGCAAATTATGCGCTGATTGCGCAGGTAATAGCGGCGAGCCTTGCCGTTTTCCTAAAAAAGCGCGCCCGGCTTTTCATAGCGTGGGTATAGATATTTTTGCCACTGCCCGCCACTTCAACTTGCCCATAGAAACATTAGAGCATGAAGAAGAACAGCAGAATTGGTATGCGGCTTTGTTTGTGGAATAATTAGAGGCACCCTATATTTTAAGCCAATTCTTCCATACTATCCAACATTTTGGAGAAATTAGCCATAGCTTGCTCTACCGGCAAAGGGCTAGACATATCGACGCCGGCTTCTTTAAGTAGATCGATGGGGTCGGCCGAGCAGCCCGCAGAAAGAAAACGTAAGTATTTACTTCGCGCTGTAGAGGCTTTTATTTGATCCTGCGAGCACAGAGCTTCAGTTAGCGCGGCGGCGGCGCAAAAACCGGTAGCATATTTATAAACATAAAATGCATGGTAAAAATGAGGTATGCGCATCCATTCCCTGGCTATCAGCTCATCTATTTCCATATCAGGCCCGAAATAATCCCGGTTGAGCTGCCAATATAGCTCGTTTATGTATTGAGCGGTTAACGGCAAACCTGTGTCGGCTTGTTTATGTACTGCCAGTTCGAATTCCGCAAACATGGTTTGACGGAATACGGTAGCGCGAAACACCTCCACCAAATGGTTTAATAGAGAAAAAATCTCCTCTTTGTTTTTAGCGTGTGCCAGTAAGTGCTCTGCCAGCAGGTTTTCATTTACTGTGCTGGCTACCTCTGCTACAAAGATGCGGTAAGAACTATATATATAAGGTTGGTTTTGCCAGGTAAAATAAGAGTGCATGGAATGTCCGGCTTCGTGGGCTAAGGTAGTGAGACCGTTTAAGTTGTCCTGATAATTCATTAATATGAAGGGCTTTGTACCAAAAACACCGCTGGAATAAGCGCCGGAAGTTTTTCCTTTGTTTTCATACACATCTACCCAGCCTTCGGTAAAGCCTTTAGCTAAAATATCTACATATTCCTTCCCTAAGGGGGCGAGGGCGGCGAGCACAGTTTTTTTGGCTTCTTCATATGAATATGTATGCTCGCGTTTTGGCAATAAGGGCGTATAGATATCGTACATATGTAAACGAGGTAATTTCAGCATGCTTTGGCGAAGTTGTAGATAACGATGGTAAAGGGGTAGATGGCGGCGTACTGTTTTAATCAATTGATGATAAACCGCTAAGGGAACATTATCGCCAAACAGCTCGGCTGCAAGCGAACTATCATAGTGTTTTGCTTTGGCATAAAAAGCGTCTTTTTTTATAGAAGCGGTGAAGGTGGCGGCTATAGTGTTGGCAAATCCGTCATAAGTTTCATACATAGCGTTAAAGGCTTCTTTGCGCAAGCGGCGTTCTTTACTTTGCAGGAAACGGATATAATTACCGTGAGAAAGCTGCTCTAACTCTCCTTGTTCATTGAGGACATTGGGAAATTGCAAATCGGCATCGTTTAACATGCTATATATATTATCAAATGCTGCGGCCATTTCGCCGCTTTCAGCCAATAATTTTTCCATCTGCGGGCTTAAAGTATGGGGCTTATGACGTAAAATATCGTCTATATATACTTGATACTGTGCTATATGTGGGTTTTGTAAATAAGCAGCCAGTGTTTCTTTTTCAAAATTTAATAATTCCGGCTCAAAAAAAGCCAGCTTAGATGCTGCAGACACCGCCAAGCCTTCGGCGGTTTCACGCATGGCTTGATAGCGGTCAACCCGGTTATCTTCATCCCTCTTCATGGCTGCGTATAAAAAAACCCGGTTTAAGAGCAGACCTATTTTATCTTGTGTATGCAGGTAATTTAAAAAGATTTGCGGCCCTTTATGTAATTTGCCGGCAAAAGAAGCCCCCTCATCAAGTAAGGTTTTAACCTGTTCTACATCGCTATGCCAAGCGGCTTCATCTGCGTAGACGTCTTCTACATGCCATTTAAAAGCTGCCTCAATGGTGTTACGTTCTGCTATTGCCTTAGTATTTTGCTGCTGATTATCCATGTTTATCCTCCCTTTAATTATTGAATTAAGATTATTAGTGTGTTATTAAACAGGATTTCTAATGAGAAAGTGTAATTACTTCATATTAAGTATTAATGAGAGGGGAGAGTGCCGGTATGGGTTTACAATGCGACGCGGTATTTCAAGGCGGCGGGGTAAAAGGGATAGGCCTTGTAGGCGCGGTTGCGGCAATTGAAAAAGCCGGATACGAATTTGTTAATTTGGCGGGCTCTTCGGCGGGGGCAATTGTTTCCGCTCTATTGGCGGTAGGTTATAGCAGCGATGAATTAAAAAATGAGTTGAATGAACTGAATTACCTGAAGCTGAAGCAAGAGCTAACTCTTAGTAAATTTGGCTTAATGGGGGGAGTATTGAGTGTAATTTTTAATTATGGTATTTATAGCGCCGATTATTTTGAGAACTGGCTTGAGTCCTTATTAAGAAGAAAAAACAAAACCCGCTTCAAAGATATAGAAACCGGTTTTGCCGAAGTTAAGTATCGTTATAAGTTCAATGCCATAGCTTCGGATCTTACAGAGAAAAAAATGCTTGTTTTGCCTGGCGACCTGAAGCAATTTGGTTATGATCCCGGCGAGTATAGTATTGCCAAAGCGGTGCGCATGAGTATGAGTATACCTTTATTTTTTGAGCCTTTTAAACTTCAAGATATAGACGGAAAAGAACATATTTTGGTAGACGGGGGATTATTGAGCAATTACCCTATTTGGCTTTTAGACGACAACAGCAAAAACCCCTCTTGGCCTACTTTTGGCTTTAAATTTACTACAGACGCCGCAGATTATGATGGGGCTAGCGAACATAAACAGTCAGATGAAATTAACAATGTGCTTAATTATATTATATCTCTTTTACACACAATGCTCGACGCTCACGACAACTTTCATGTGTCCAATTCCAGTGGGGATTTTGAACGGACAATTTTTATTTCCAATGAATTACAAAATGGCAAGAATAGACCAAAAATAAGCACAACAGATTTCGATATAACTTCTGATGAATGTGAAGAGCTTTTTTCTAATGGTTTTTCTTCCGCGCAAAGATTCTTATCAAAATGGGATTTTTCCGCATGGAAGAAAAAATACAGAGAGTAAGATTATAACACTTCTTTATCTTCTCCCCATTGCCCCCTGGCATCTAAACTACGCAACCAATCGGCATGATGTTTTTGATAGAATTCCATTATTTCACGGCGGCGTACTATGCCAATAAACACCCCTAGATCGTCAACAATGGGGATGAAGTTTTCCTCCATAGCCATTTTAAGCATATTACGTATATCGGCGCTGACAGATACAGCAATATTATCATGACGCCGCGGTACATCTTGTACAAATATTTTTTCTGCTACACTCATATTAGCATTGTGGGCATCTTTCAAATGCCACAGAATATCTGCTGCGGTAATAGTGCCGATATATTGTCCTGCTTCATTTAAAACCGGTACAGCGCCATAACCATGGTATTGCATTTTTTCCATAGCTTGGCGCAGGGTCATTGTTTCCGCTAAGTGGAGGGTCTCATTTTTGGGCAACAGAAAAAAGGCCATTTGCATAAAATGTTCCTGTCTTTCTACATAGATTAATGTTTATTTATTTGCTCTTCGTTTTTTTGCAGTTCTCCAACCACGCGGTTTTCTACGCCCTGTATTTTGGAAAAAACACTTTGTATAAGCTGATTATGGGCCATAATACGCGCATATTCTTCACGTTTTTTTTCTAATGCTTCTTCTACGGCAGCCCAATCCATTTTATCCATAGGAAGTTTGTATGTTTGCGTATGCGAGGTATCGTTGATACTGTCTTTTTCCTCCTCTTTGGGTTCTGCGGTAAGCATTCCCGGTACCTGCCTTCTATTATTGGCCGCTATAGATGCCTGCGGGGGTTCAGCCGAATCTTGTTTCATATCATCGGTATTGTGGGTTATAGCCGCAGGCGACGCCTGAGGTAAAGAGGCGTCTTTATCATCTTGATCAACAGCTTCTGCTGCTTCTGGTGGCATTATTATGAGCTCGGCGGTTTCTTTTTCCGGCGGCGTTATTTCTCCCTCACCTAAAGTACCTGCCGGCATAATATTTATGGCTACCGGGTTAGCAGGTTCTTCAGATGTCAATTTTTCTTTTACAAACTCAATAATACCGTCTCGTTCAGTATCGCTTTCCGCTTGATCATATAGGCGCAAAAGTCCTTCATCGCCTAAAGTAGCTATCATTTCGCGGTCTAATAGCTGTTGTTTGCGTGTTTTTCCCGCTGTTTTAAAAAACAAAAATATTAAAAGCGCAGTCAGGCATAGACCGATACCTGAGTAGATATAAAAATCGAACATATTTATCACTCATCTCTAAATGCGAAAAAAGGGCAGCGAAGATCGTGATTAGTGGGTATTTAGCGGCGCCCATAATTTACTATTATTAAAAAATATTCTCCGTTTAACATACAATTCCTTTTACAGGCTAAAATAAAAAAAGCAGGAATTAACTACTCTTTACTAGAAATAATAAAATTTGCGGGTTATCCTTAAGGAGTTTAATGCGATGGATAAAGCTTTACTGCAAGATTTGTGGAATAATTTATTACAACGCTGTAGTGTGTACACTTCCTTATTGGTAGCTTTTTCCGGTGGGGTAGATAGCACTTTGCTAGCGCGGGCTGCTAAGGAAGCTGTAGCGGGACCGGTTTTAGCGGTTTTTTGCCGTACTGCTTTAATAGGCGAAAGGGAAGAGGAACAGGCAAAAAATCTTGCCTTAGAGCTAAATATACCTTTTTATGTGAAAGAACTGGATATATTAGCTATGCCGGAAGTGGCTTCGAACCGCCGCGAGCGTTGCTTTGTATGTAAGTGGATGATGTTTTCCGGTTTGCGGCAATTAGCTGCAGAGGAAGGCTTAGAGCAGGTAGCGGAAGGCAGTAATGCCGATGACCTGCTTTCTAATAAACGGCCTGGTCTTCTGGCTTGCCAAGAACTTAATATTGCGCAACCTTTAGCTGAAGCAGGGCTTAATAAAACTCAAGTGCGCGCTTTGTTGCAAAATTTAGGCTTACCCAATTATACACAACCGGCTAGGCCATGTTTAGCCACGCGTTTTCCTTACGATACCTCGCTTAAGCCGGAATTACTTGAGCGTGTGATTAAGGGAGAAAGCTTGCTGGCAGATTTGGGGTGCAGGGAATTCCGCCTGCGGGTTCACGGCAATATTTGCCGTATTGAAGCTGAACCGGCCGAGAGAGAACTAATAATGAGCAATTTAGCATATGTCGATAAGGCTTTAACCGCTTTGGGAT
Source organism: Bacillota bacterium (assembly GCA_009778255.1). Classification (GTDB taxonomy): domain Bacteria; phylum Bacillota; class Dehalobacteriia; order UBA4068; family UBA4068; genus WRKD01. Next base: position 6,032 of record WRKD01000168.1, on the reverse strand, counting down.
GGCCTTTTGTTACCATAGATTTGGGTGGTTTAAAAAGCGGTTGTTTTGATACGCCATAAAGGAGATGTTATGCCAGAAAAAATACTGTATATTGATTGTCCTACCGGGTTGGCTGGAGATATGCTAGTTGCTGCACTTTGCGATGGTGGGGCAGATATAGCAAACCTGAAAATGCAACTGGATAAATTAGCTTTAAAGGGTTGGCATATGGAAAGTAAGAAGGTGTTGAAGAATGGCCTGGCAGCCTGCCAAATTAAATTCCATTGTGCGCAGGAAAACGAACATCGCCATTTGCATGATATTATTAGCATGATCGAGAAGGCCGGGCTACCGACTCGCGCTGCACGAATAGCTTGCCGTACTTTTTTTCTATTGGCTGAAGCGGAAGCTAAAGCTCATGGCTGTTCCCTTGAAGAGGTGCATTTTCATGAGGTAGGGGCGGTAGATGCAATTTTAGATATTTGCGCCGTTGCTTTGGCTATAGAGGATTTGGGTATTTCAAAAGTTTATTGTTCTCTTTTACCACACTCCGAAGGTTTTGTAGAATGTGCTCATGGACGCTTGCCGTTGCCGGCGCCGGCTGTGCTTAATTTATTGAGCGGCTACAGTTTTTTTGCTAGTGGTTTAAGCGGCGAGCTTATAACTCCTACAGGAGCGGCTCTGCTCACCGCCCTAAAAGCGCAGCAGTTTTTCCCCTCTTTTACTTTAGAGGCAGTTGGGTTGGGCGCGGGCAACCGCGATTTGCCAGTGCCCAATATTCTACGTGTTTTATGGGGACATAATGGAGCAAAAGAATATACTTGGGTAATGGATGAAGTAGATGTACTCACCGCCAATATAGATGATGCCGGTGGCGAAGTGATGGGATATTTATTGCCTCTGCTATTGGAAGCAGGCGCTTTGGATGCGTGTTTTTCACCCTTGATAATGAAAAAAGGCCGTCCGGCTTGGCAATTGCAGGTTATTTGTTCACCGCATCTTACAGATACGCTGGCGGAAGTGGTTTTAAGTGAAAGTTGCACTTTGGGTTTGCGTATGCGCCGGGAGCAACGACGTTTACTTTCGCGCAGTAGCCGTATTGTTATAACTCCCCAGGGGAAGATAAAAGTAAAAATAAGCGGCAATAGTATTGCTCCGGAATACGAGGATGTAGCCAAGGCGGCGCGGGCGAACTCTCTTCCTTTTCAAAAACTATACCGGCAGGCTCAATTAATAGCCTGTCAAGAGGAGGAGGAATAATGACCGTTTTTCTTTTCGATTTAGATGGCACTTTAGCAGATAGCCTTCCTATTATTTTACATACCTCACGCCTGGCTCTTAGAGAATGCGGAAAAGAAGTAAGTGATGAACAAATTACTGCCTTAATTGGTATGCCTCTTCTGCAAACTGGGGAATTATTATTAGGGCCTGGTATGGGCGAGCATTATCGTGCTTGTTATCAAAAGCATTTTTATAATATCGACACATGTAAGCTTAGCGCTTTTCCCGGTATAGCCGATTTGCTGGCTAAGCTTAAGGAAGGTGGCGCCAAGCTGGCTTGTGTAACGTCCAAGCGTCAAAAACCGGCGGAGGCAACTTTGGCGCAGATAGGTTTATTGCAATTTTTTTCGGCGTTGGTATGTGCAGAAAGTACAACTTGTCATAAGCCGGAAGCCGAACCGGCCCTAACAGCCCTCGCTATGCTGGGCGCCACAACTGAAAAAGCCTATTTCATTGGCGATAGCATCTTTGATATTGGTTGTGCTAGCAATGCTAATATAATTTCTTGCGGAGTTTTATGGGGCGCTGGAGAAGAGCAGCAGCTTAGCGAAGCTGGCGCCGCTTATATAGCCCATAATGTGGAGGAATTATCCGCTATATTATTGGCGGCCCTCTAACGGCGGTCTGACTTCTGAATTCTGAATTCATATATTTAGAAAAAAATTGTTAAGGAGGGCTTTTTATGCGTGATTATGTTATCATCACCGATTCCACCACAGATCTTTCACCGCAAATGGCGGAAGAATTAGGTCTGATCATTCTTCCTTTAGGTTTTGTGGTGGGGGAAGATTCTTACCGTAATTATCTGGATGAACGGGAACTTTCTATCAAAACTTTTTATCAGCGTGTTTTGGCGGGTGAGAGCGTTTCAACTTCACAAATCAGTACAAATGAGTATATAAGTGTGTTCCGAGCTATTTTAGAAGAGGGCAAAGACCTTATTTATTTAAGTTTGTCTTCCGGATTATCCGCCACTTACGAAGGCTCTCTTTTCGCGCGGGATCAGTTGCGGGCCGAGTATCCTTTAGCTAAGATACATTGTGTAGATTCACTTTCTGTTTCCGGTGGCCAAGGTTTGCTGGCATATTTAATGGTGCAGAATAAAAGGGCTGGCATGAATGTAGATGAGCTTTGCGCCTGGACAGAAGCTAATAGATTGAAAGTATGTCATTGGTTTACGGTTAACGATTTAATGCATTTGTATCGGCATGGACGTTGTTCCGGCGCGGCGGCTTTTGCCGGCTCTTTACTGCATATTCAACCGGTTTTGCATGTGGATGATGAAGGAAAGCTGATACCAATGGAAAAAGTTCGCAATGCTAAAAAAGCTTTAGAGGCATTGGTAGATAAAATGGCTTTAACGGCGCAGGATCCTCAAGAGCAGGTGATTTTTATTAATCATGGCGATAACCTGGAAGGCGCCTTATATGTTGAAAAAATGATACGCGAACGCTGGCAAGTGAAAGATGTGATTATTGGCTATATAGGCCCGGTAATAGGCGCCCATACCAGCCAGGGTGTAATTGCTTTGTTATTTTTAGGGGATCCAAGATGATAAGTTTATTAAGAGGCTATTATGTCTAAAGAAATCGTTCGGCAACAAGAAATTCTGGCCGAATTAGAACAAATATATCAAGGCGTGGGTTCGGCGCTTAAATATAATTCGCCTTTTCAACTATTGGTTGCGGTGATGCTTTCCGCGCAAACAAATGATAATCAGGTAAATAAAATAACCGAGAGGCTGTTTGAACTTTTTGCCGATGCGGCGGCTTTTGCTGTTTTAAGCCCGCAAGAGCTTATACCTTATATAAGCTCTTGCGGGCTATATAAAAACAAAGCCAAAAATATTATTGCTACGGCACGTATTATAAACGGGCAATTTGGCGGAGAAGTTCCTCAGATTAAAGAGCAATTAACTGCCTTGCCTGGTGTAGGCGATAAAACTGCCAATGTAGTACTCTCTGTGGGTTTCGATATACCGGCCTTGGCTGTAGATACGCATGTGTTTAGGGTGGCTCGCCGCTTGGGTTTAGCGGAAGGTCAAACACCCCGGGCTGTAGAGAGAGAACTATGTGACCTGATAGCGCGGGAAAAATGGTCAAAGGCGCATCATTGGCTAATTTGGCATGGCCGCCGCGTTTGTCATGCCCAAAAACCACATTGTAGTGAATGCACTTTAAGCAAGCTTTGTTTGCAAGAAATAAAAAATTTAGATAATGGAATGGATGGAGAAAAGGCATGAAAAAACAATATGTAGTTAAATGGAAGTATTTATCGGCGTTGATCTTAATGCTTATTGTGTTGCTATTGCCAATTACAGCTTGGGCGGATGATGTAAAAGATGAAGAAGCCCCAGTTGCGCAGCCTTTATTGCAATGGAGCGACGACCTTTCTTATGCTAAATATTTGGTGCGCAATTATGCTTATTATGATTTTAATGAGCAGGTTTTAGAAGCCAAAGATGTGCCGACCCTGATAACCGAGTTGCAAAAAATAGACCGCTGGGCGCAATATTTTAGCGCCGAAGAATATAAAGGGCTTGTTGCCGAAATAGAAGGTGATTTTGTCGGTATTGGGGTTTATGTAGATACTTCAGAAGGAAAATTGATGGTGCAGGGTGTTATGGCCAATAGTCCGGCGGAAAGAGCGGGATTAAGATATGGCGATATCATCGTGGGCGTAGATGAGCTTAAAGCCCCGCAAGCCACGGCAGAGCAATTGATGGCAGCCTTGGGTGGAGAGGAAAACAGTCTGCTTGTTTTAAAATACCAACGAGATGGACGCATTATTGAAGAGTTAATGAACCGCAAACTTATCACTTTGCCCAGTATGGAATACTGGTTGATGAAAGAGGTTATAGGGTATATTAGAATCGATTTGTTCACCACTCATACCGGCGAGGAATTAGCGGCTGCAGTGCGGAGCATGAAAAAGCAGGGCCTGCAAGCCCTGGTAGTCGATTTGCGCGATTGCCCCGGCGGGGAATTGGATGGCGCGGTAATGAGTTGCGGAGTGCTGGCCGGCGTCGGCCCGATGATGTTCTTTGTTAGTAAAGATGGTTGGGATTCCTTTGCTCCGGTGGATGAAGCTATACCGCTTGATTTACCGCTGGCTGTATTGATAAATGAAGATACGGCTAGTGCTGCCGAGCTGGTGGCTGCGAATGTGCAAGATAATGGCGCGGGAGTTCTTATAGGCGTACCCAGCTATGGCAAAGGCGTGATGCAGAGCCTAATAGATTTACCTTCCGGCGCCGGTATAAAATTTACTACCAATAAAATCGTCACCCACGGATATCAGGATATAGATTTTTCCGGTGGAGTTATGCCGGATATTTATGTAACAGAAGAAGAAGAGCAGTTGGCTAAAGCATTGAGTTGGTTGCAAGAACAACTGCTAAAACCGGGTTTTCTTAAATTCTATATAGGCTTAGCCGGTTTTTCGCAGGGTGGGCAGTGGCAAGATTTACCGGCAGGCGCGCTGCTGGATGAAGGAGCCTCGTATGTGCCGCTGGAATTGACGCTTGATCAATTAGGCTGGCAAAGAGAAAAACATGAAGGCATTATATATTTTAGTAAAGGCGTGCAGCGTTTGATAATAGATGAAGCTGAGCAAAAACTGATAACAAGCAGCGGCAACCAGGTTCTGATAAGCCGGGATAATACCCTTTATTTGCCTGCTGCTCTTTTACGCAAATATGGTTATACCATAACTTGGAATAGTGCGGAACGAAGCGTTCGTATTGAAAAATAATAAGTGTAGGCTATTCCTCTGTTTTTGCCTTACTATAACTGCCGATAACCAGTGTTGGCAAAGAGATAAGCAGCCGATTTATAAAATTGCGTATGCCAATACCCCAGCTTTCCGTTAAAAAACGCCGCATCATCGCTGGGTCGATGTTTAAATTGCGTAATTGTAATTGACTGGTATTACTTTCTGCCAGCAAATCTGTAAGCGCCTGTAAACGGCGTTCATCATCGCTAAAACCGGGATAAGTGAGTAAGTTGATAGCAGCCGGTTTTCCGGCTTCAGCGGCGATTTGCAGGCTCTGCTTAACTTCTACTAATCCGAAACCTTGGGGGCGGTGATAAGCCGAGTATTCTTCATTAAGGGGCGAAAACAAGCTTACCCTTAAGCTATCTAAGCCAGCTTCCAATAAAGCTGCCACAGCCTTGGGCTGGCCGGCATTGGTATTGATATTGATCAACCCTTTTTTGGTAGCGGAACGGATTATTTTAATAGCTTTACAAAGCAGGTCATACTCCAGAGTCGGCTCTCCTTCACAGCCTTGGCCGAAGCTGATAATGGCTTTTTTGCTGTGCTCAAGATGAGGTATAGCGATTTCGGCAATCTCTTGTGCAGTAGGCGAAGCAACTATACGCCGCTGAGGAGAAGGGCAGCATTCTGCGCTTTGTTGCGATATACAACCTATGCAGTTGGCATTACAAACCGGTGATACTGGTATACCGCCTTCATACCGGCTATAAAAAATATTCTGCGCAGTAAAACAACCATATTCGCGCGCGCAATATGCCAATTGTTGTAAAATACTGTTTTGTGGCTGTTTTAGTAAACGCTGTTCAATCAAACTCGCTAGCGAAGCGGTATTATAATGCTGGGGATGCCAATCCTCATGCGCGTCGGTATGATGAGCCGCTACCATAAGCTGGCCTTTATCTATTCCAACCGCTGTATAGCCTAATAATGGCAATGGTTGTGCCGCCGCCTGCGCCGCCGGTACCAGCAGACGGGTAAAACCCTGGGGTAGTAAA
>WRKD01000167.1 GCA_009778255.1 Bacillota bacterium | reverse complement strand
AAAGAGGCTGCCGTAGAAAAAGAGGCAGCCGCAGAAAAAGAGGCTGCCGTAGAAAAAGAGGCAGCCGCAGAAAAAGAGGCAGCCGCAGAAAAAGAGGCTGCCGCAGAAAATGAAGCTACCGCAGAAAATGAAGAAATTGTTGAAGAACAGGATAATTCTTTAGAGAATAATGGCGCTAAGCCTTATGACTTAGATATAATTGGCCAGTTTGGCGTGGGTTTTTATTCCGCTTTCATGGTCAGCAAGCGTATTTTAGTAATCAGCAAAGCCTATGGCAGCGAAAAAGCATGGCAATGGCAATCGGAAGGCGCAGATGGTTATAGTATTGAGCCAGGCGAAAGAGAGGAATGGGGAACGACCGTACTTTTAGAACTTGCTGATGATCGTGATGAAGATGATTATAGTCAGTATCTGGAGCAATATAAAATACAGGAAATAGTTAAAAAGCATTCGGATTATATTCGCTATCCTATAAGAATGGAAATGACCAAAAGCCGACCTTTGCCAAAAGAAGAAGATGATGATGACGATGATCAGAGCATGCCCGATTATGAAAGCTATACGGAAATAGAAACCTTAAATAGCATGGTTCCGCTATGGCGGCGCAATAAAAATGAGGTGCAGGAGGAAGATTATCAGCGTTTTTACATGGAAAAGTTTCATGATTATGAAAAACCATTGGCATACGCACATATCAGCACCGAGGGCTTGATCAGCTACAATGGCATACTTTATATACCAGCCCATGCGCCTTATAACTATTATAGCAAAGAATATGAAAAGGGGCTGCAGCTTTATGCCAATGGCGTTTTGATTATGGAAAAATGCGCCGATTTATTGCCGGATTGTTTTAGTTTTGTACGGGGTCTGGTAGATTCGCCCGATGTTTCATTGAATTTATCCCGGGAAATGCTGCAAAAAGATCATCAAGTGAAAACTATTGCCAAGAATTTAGATAAACGGATTAAAACGGAATTATTAAAACTGCTGGAAAACGAGAGGGAAAAATATGAAGAATTCTTTAAAGCCTTTGGTTTGCAGATAAAATTTGGCGTTTATAATAGCTTTGGCGCCGATAAAGAAAAGCTGCAGGACCTATTGCTTTATTATTCCCTTAAAGAAGATAAAATGCTTACCTTAGCGGAATATGTAGAAAAAATGGCAGAAGACCAGGAAGCGGTGTATTATGCCTGCGGCGGCAGTATTGGGCGTATACGCCAATTGCCGCAAACAGAATTGGCTTTGGATAAAGGCTATGATATTCTGGCGCTTACAGATGATGTAGATGAATTTGCAATTAAAATAATTCATGAGTATAAAGGTAAAGCGATAAAATCAGTTTCCGATAAAGATGTGGATTTGGAAAGTAATGAAGAAAAAGACGCAAAAAAAGAACAAGCTGAAACTTATAAAGAGCTGCTTGCCCAGATAAAAGACGCTTTAGGCGATAATATAAAGGAAGTGCGTTTTTCTAAAAGGCTGAAAAGCCATCCGGTATGCTTAACCAGTGATGGCCCGCTCTCATTGGAAATGGAAAAAGTATTGAATTCTATGCCTATAGATCAACAGATAAAAGCCGAACGGGTTTTGGAAATCAATAGCGGCCATCCAATTTTTGAGGCTTTGATAAGGCTTGAAAATACGGAACCGGAAAAACTGAAAACCTATGCGATGCTGCTGTATAATCAAGCCTTGCTTATTGAGGGGCTGGCAATTGAAGACCCCGTGGCTTTTGCCGGCGCCATATGCGAACTTATGAAATAATAACTTGCGGGGTGATATTATGCGCGTATTGGCGCAGCGGGTGATACGGGGCGCTGTTAGTATAGAAGGTAAAGAGGTAGCCGCTATTGGGCCGGGTTTGGTACTGCTTATTGGCGTGGCTAAGGGAGATACAATGGCTATGGCGCAAAAGCTGGCCCGTAAAACCGCTGCTTTGCGAATTTTTGCCGATAACGCGGGTAAGTTAAACCTCTCCCTTAAAGATATTGGCGGCAGAGCGCTGGCTGTATCGCAGTTTACTTTGTATGCAGATACCAGCCGCGGCAACCGCCCCGGGTTTGATCCGGCCGCCCCGCCAGAGCTGGCGGAAAAGTTATACGGGCATTTCGTTGAAGCCTTAAAAGAGCAGGGCATACAGGTACAAACAGGAGTTTTTCAAGCCCATATGCTGGTGAGCCTAGAAAACGACGGCCCGGTGACAATTATGCTGGAAGAGGTTTAACTGCTCTTAATACGCCCTTAAGGAGGTTATTGAATAATGCAGATCAAGACGCCGATTATGATCGGTAAAACAGCGGAGTATCTTTGTTATCTTCAGCCGGTATTGCATGGTATAACCAATTGCTATATATTAATAGAGCGGGTGAATAATAAGGCTGTACTTATAGACCCCGGCGGCGATGCAGAAAAACTGATTAAAGTTTTAACGGAGCTTAACGCACAGCCGGAATTGATTATTAATACCCATGGCCATTGGGATCATATAGGCGCCAATAAGCCTTTACAGCAAAAATATGGTTTAGAGATAGCCATTCATGAGGCAGACGCTTCTTTACTTAAAGATATTGGCAAAAACGCCGCCGGTTTTTTTCGCGGCGACGGCGACGGCGGCCATGCCACGCGTTTACTGCGGGAAGGCGATATTATAGAGCTGGGCGCCTTAGAAATAGCAGTGCTGCATACGCCGGGCCATACACCGGGCGGTATTTGCCTGAAATTAGATAAACTGCTGTTTAGTGGCGATACTTTATTCAACCTTTCCATAGGGCGTACAGATTTGCCCGGCGGCGATTATGAAGCGCTGGTTAATTCTCTAAAGCGCCTAACCCAGCTGGAAGACAATTTACTGCTATTGCCGGGCCATAGTAAAAGCAGCACTTTAGGCTATGAAAAAGTTCATAATCCGTATTTGCGGCCTTAATATTTTATTAGAATTGATAAGGGCTAAAAACAACAAAATAAAAAAATTGTTGCCGTAATTCTTGATGCATGATAGAATTTAATGGTATGCTTTGTCGTATTAAAAGGATGTGTAAAAATTATGGCAATACAAAGGCCGCGGGGCGTGAACGACCTTTTGCCGCCATTTAGCGGTAAATGGCGGGCCGTGGAAGCGCTGTTTCATGAAATGTGCGCTGAATACGGTTTTAAAGAAATCCGCACCCCCCTGTTTGAGGATACAGATTTGTTCAAACGCGGGGTGGGGGAAAACACAGATATTGTGCAAAAAGAGATGTATACTTTTGAGGATCAGGGCCAGCGCTCTTTAACATTGCGTCCGGAATTTACCGCCTCTTTATGCCGCGCCTATATAGAAAATAAAATGCATGGCCTGCCTCAGCCGCAAAAACTTTATTGTTTGGGGCCGCTTTTCCGCTACGAAAGGCCTCAAGCAGGGCGTTTTCGGCAATTTCATCAATTCGATATAGAGATTATCGGCACTATATCTCCTTTAGCAGATGCGGAATGTATAGTTTTTTGCTGGGATTTTTATAATCGTCTGAATTTAAGGGATTTAACTTTACGCCTAAACAGCGTGGGCTGCCCTGCCTGCCGCAGTGTTTATCGCCTGGCTTTACAAGAATATTTACGTCCCGCTATAGCCAAGCTTTGCCCCAATTGTCAGGGGCGCTTTGAGCGCGCCCCCCTGCGCATACTGGATTGTAAATGCGAAATCTGCCGCGCCGCCGCCATAGGTGCGCCTGCTATTGTAGATTATTTATGCGCAGAATGCTCAGAGCATTATCATATGGTACAGGAAATACTGCAAGCCTGCGCCATACCTTATACGGCAGATAGCTCGCTGGCGCGTGGTTTAGATTATTATACCAAAACAGTATTCGAAATTTGCGCTTTAGGCTTGGGGGCGCAGAACGCCGTTTGCGGTGGTGGCCGCTACGACGGCTTAATAGAGATTATTGGCGGTGCGCCCACTCCGGCTATGGGTGTGGCTTTAGGAATGGAGCGGATGTTAACGGCATTGGCTGCCCAAAATGAAGATATTGATGTAGAAGAGGGTATAGACGCTTTCATTGCCACAGATTTCAACGACGCTTCAACTGTTCTGGCTGCTTTCGCTTTAGCTTCTTCCTTAAGGTCAAGCGGTGTGCTTACAGCTATGGATTATGAGGTAAAGAGCTTAAAATCTCAGCTAAAAACAGCCAACCGCCTGCAAGCGGCTTATGTTGTGATTTTGGGGCGCCCAGAAGTATCTGCCGGTATAGCTCAAATAAAAAATATGGTAAGCGGCGAGCAAAGTGAAATCGAACTTAAGCAAGTGCGCCGCTATTTATTGGAACATTAATTAAAGGAGCGTATTTATTATGGAAAGAACGGATTATTGCGGAAAATTGCGGGCAGCCGATGTGGGTAAAGAGGTGTGTTTATGTGGATGGGTTCAGCGCCGCCGCGATCATGGCGGGTTGATTTTTGTCGATTTGCGCGATCGTGAAGGATTGGTGCAAGTGGTGTTCAGCCCGGAAAAAGACCGCGAGATGTTTGCCTTAGCCGAGCGTTTGCGCGGCGAATATGTGCTGCAAACCAAGGGGTTGGTGCGCTTGCGCCCCGCAGGTTCCGATAATGAAAATTTATCTACCGGCGCAATAGAAGTGGTGGCAGCAGAACTTACCATACTCAATTCTGCCAAAACACCGCCTTTTTATATTGAAGATGAGGTCAATGTAGATGAACTGGTGCGCTTAAAATTCCGGTATCTCGATTTAAGAAGGCCAGAAATGCAAGAGGCGCTTCATTTACGGCATAAAGTGGCGCTGGCTATTCGTCATTTTTTAGATAGCCAAGGTTTTTATGAAATAGAAACGCCCATATTGTGCAAAAGTTCTCCCGAAGGAGCCCGCGATTTTCTGGTGCCCTCGCGGGTACATGCCGGCGAATTCTACGCTTTACCGCAAAGCCCGCAATTATTCAAACAATTGTTAATGGTTTCCGGTTTTGACCGTTATTTTCAAATTGCCCGTTGCTTTAGGGATGAAGATTTACGGGCAGACCGCCAGCCGGAATTTACACAGCTGGATATAGAAATGTCTTTTATAAGTGAAGAAGATGTGTTTGCTTTAACGGAACAGATGTTATCTTATGTGTTCGAGCAATCTTTAGAATGTAAAATAAAACTGCCTTTTCCCAAGTTAACACATGAGCAAGCTATGAACCGTTTTGGTTCGGATAAACCGGATTTGCGCTATACCATGGAACTTATCGATATCGCGGATATTGCCCAGGTAAGCGAATTTAAAGTTTTTGCCGCCGTAGCTCAGGCAAACGGTTGGGTTAAGGGCATAAACGCTAAAGGCTGCGGGCATTATTCCCGTAAAGATATGGACGATTTAACTAAGTTTGCGGCAATATTTGGAGCAAAAGGCTTAGCCTATATAATTGTGGATGAACATGGCTTGCGTTCGCCAATTAGCAAATTTTTTACCGAACAGCAGTTGCAGGATATTTGCCAAAGAATGGACGCCGAGGCGGGCGATTTACTGATGTTTGTAGCCGATACCCCCGCTATATGCGCGGAAAGCTTGGGCCGTTTGCGCGAAGAAATAGCCGCCCGGGAAAAATTATATGACCCGGATGAATTATGTTTTGTATGGGTAACAGATTTTCCGCTTTTAGAATACAGCCTGGAAGAACAGCGCTGGGTAGCCGTACACCATCCTTTTACTTCGCCCAAAGAAGAGGATATGCATCTGCTTAAGAATCAACCCGGCATAGCCCGGGCCCGCGCTTACGACGTGATCTTAAACGGAGTAGAATTAGGAGGCGGCAGCATACGTATTCATGACCATCGGGTGCAGGAACAATTATTTCATCTTTTAGGCTTAAGTGAAGAAGAGAGCAGAGATAAATTTGGTTATTTGCTGGAAGCCTTTGAATATGGCGCGCCTCCCCATGGCGGTATAGCTTTCGGCTTAGACCGTTTAGTGATGCTGATGGCGCAAAAATCCAGCATTCGCGATGTTATTGCCTTCCCCAAAACACAAAGCGCCAGCGATATGATGGTTCAATCTCCTTCTGCGGTCACGCATAAGCAATTGCTGGAGCTCAGCTTATTATTGGATGACCCAAGAAGATGATGCCCTGTGGATAAATCTACATATTGCAAAAAAAGCGATTTCATGTTATACTTGGCATACACCCTACGATGTACGTGAATATGACCGCATGTTTTGACCCAACACTGATTAATCGGGAATCCCACTCCGGCTATGGCCGTTAGGCCTCCATTGTTAGAGGAAAGCGAAAGTGATCGGGAGGATACCCACCTGCTGAGTGCAGGTTTCAAAACAGTGGCCGCACGGCAAAGTGGGGTTTATTATGTGCTGCGCAGTGGGCGGGGCAAAGTTGGGGGGTAGAAAAGTGGGGGAAATGAGGGAAAGAATAATAGTGGCGCTGGATGTGCCTACGCGTGCGGAAGCCTTCCATTTAGTTAAGCAATTGGCAGGCTGGGTGGGCGCATATAAGGTTGGCATGCAGCTTTATAATAGCGAAGGCCCGGATATTGTACGAGATATACAGCTTATGGGCGGCCGGGTTTTTGTGGATTTGAAGTTTCACGATATTCCGAATACGGTGGCTCAGACCAGCCGCGTTATGGCGCGTCGGCTGGCTTTTATGTATACAGTGCATGCGGGCGGCGGTAGTAAAATGCTGCGTGCGGCGGCCCAAGCCGCCGCCGAGGAAGCAGATATACTTAAGGTAGAAAAACCGCTGGCAATTGGCGTTACTGTGCTTACCAGCATCACACAGCAGGAATTCGAACAGGAAATGGGCATGAAAATGCCCATAGTAGAGCATGTGGTTGCTTTAGCTAAGCTCGCGCAACAAGCCGGCTTAGACGGCGTGGTCTGCTCGCCGCAAGAGATAGCTCCGGTGCGCGCAGCCTGCGGCCATAAACTGCTGATAATAACCCCCGGCGTGCGGCCAAACTGGGCAGCCACAGACGATCAGGCGCGTATTATGACGCCGGGGGAAGCCATACAAGCAGGCGCCAGCTATCTGGTGATAGGCCGCCCCATTATTAAAGCCCCAAACCCCCGCGAAGCGGCGCAACGCATAGCCGAAGAAATGAACAAAGCGGCTACTCAGCTTTTAACTCCTCCGGCTTAACTGGTTCTACGTAAATGGTTTGCTGTTGAAAATATATCACCATGCCCGGTTTGGCGCCGGATGGTTTTTTTACTTGAGAAGCTTTGGTATAATCCACCGCTGTTTTGCCGGCTTCCCTGGCTTGGCTAAACCACACCGCATAGGAAGCGGCTTCTTGTAAGGTGCGCTGAGGAGGGTTTTTGCCTTGGCAGACTATAATAACATGGCTGCCGGGTATTTTTTGTGTATGCAGCCATATATCATCCGTTGCCGCAATTTTTAAGCTGAGGCGGTCGTTTTGCTTATTATTACGCCCCACTAATATGGGAAATCCATCGGCGCTTATATAGCGGCGGGGTTCTAAAGCAGCGTTTTGCTGAGGCGTTTTTTTGCCTTTTATGGGAGGTAAAGCAGGTAAAATATGCACCGCGTTAAGCTCTTTTTCTATTTCATCCAACTCCGCCGGTATTTGCGCAGAAAAAATACTGAAATTTATGCTTTGTAAATAAGCCAATTCTTCTTGCGCTTCGCCCAATTGTATGGCAATAGCGGTGTTCGCTTTGCGGCATTTATTATACTTATGATAGTAACGCTGAATATTTTTTTGCGGGGTTAAAGCCGCGTCTAACTCTATGCGCCTTATTTGTACAGGTTCGCTAAAAGAAGGCAAATATACTTCTTCTAAACCGCGCCCGCTTTTTCCGCTTTTATTAACCACGTCGTAAAGATGAGCCGCTAATAGATCTCCCGCTTCTTTATAGCTTTCGCCTTGTTCGCTAGCCAGCAATTCGGCTTGGCGCATCGATATTTTTTTTTGCAAACGCGTTATGTTTTGCTGTAAAGCTTTAGATAAACGGCTTTGTTGCTTGGCAAAAGCTGTTTTTTGTTGTTTGGCTAAATAATATGCATCCAGCGCCTCGCTCATAGAAGGAAAAGCCCGCTGTTCTTGCCCTTGCCATAAAAAGGGCAAAAAGGCCGCGTAATCCCGATAATCATTATGGTAGCTAAGCAATGTAGGTGCAAAAGCTGCTGCATCCAGCTGCTTGAAAAGGATGTTTATTTGTTTGAACAATAAGGTCAGCTCGTATGAACCCGCTTCTTCTAACAACAAGTTTTCTCTTAAACCAGATCGTACCAGCAATTCCCGAGCAATAAAAGGTGAAATGCCGGCAATGCGCCGCGTTAAAACCACAGCGACTTTTTCTTGCCAATCGTCTTGCAATAAAACTTGGGCCAGCGTTTCTTCATCCATAAAAAGCGGCGGGACTTTTTTTTGGGGCGGCGGCGGTTTATAAAGCTTTTGCGGTAAAATTTCGCGATAACGGGAAAGCCGGCTGTCGTAACGGTGTATGCCGTCGATAATTATGCCGTGTTCATCCGTGATGATGATATTGCTATGCTTGCCCATGATTTCTACGATAATACGTATAATACAAGGGTCGCCTACTTCATTTTTAGCCAAGAAACTTAAGGTGGCCACACGTTCATGAGGGGTTTGTTCAATACTTTGCAGCACTGCCCCTTCCAGCCATTTGCGCGCCACCATTAAAAATAATGGCGCAACAGCGGGGTTAGGCAGGCTGTTGCTGGTTAAATGCAAACGCGCTGTTTCCGCTTCAGCGCATAGCAAGAGCCGCCCCGCGCCATTTTTACTATAGAAGCGCAGTATAAGCTGATGTTTATTTGGCTGATGCAGCCTATTGATTTTCGCGCCTAAAGCCGCTTCTTTAATATCTTTTATACAGGCTGCTAAAACAAAAGTGTCGTATGCCATAATTATGCCCCTTTTTTAAGTACTACTAAATAAATTACCCTTATGCAGGAAAAAAGTCAAGAAAAATTACAAACAAAAAGAGGATTTTTTACACTTCGGTAGAATTTCATAGAGAGCAAAATATAGGCAGCCTTAAGCTGCTGTTTAAGGCGGATTTTATGAGAAGTATGACCGGTTATGGTTTGGGTGAGGCGCAAAGTGTTAATTATAGTATAGTGGTAGAAATGCGTTCTGTTAATCATCGTTATCTGGAGATTTCCCTGCGCTTGCCCAGACAGCTCAATATGCTGGAAGATGCGCTGAAAAAAATGATTCAAACGAAGCTTAGCAGGGGTAAAGTTGATGTTTATTTAGCACTGGAACGGTTTGGCGGAAAAAAAATTGATTTAATACTTGACAAAGAACTGGCTTTCGCATATTATAACTCATTGATACAGCTTTCCGAATTGACCGGTGTTCCGCACTTAGCACAAGCGGAAAAATTGGCGGATTTTCCCGGCGTATTGACCCAGGAAACCGGGGAAGATGATTTAGATGAAATAACTGTTTTAAGCGAAACCGCCCTTGCCAAAGCCTTAACCTCTCTCATCGAGATGCGCGATCGAGAAGGGTATATGCTTAAAGAAGATATTTTAGCGCGCATGCAACATGTTTCGGTGCTGCTTTGCTCAATTAAAGAAGCAGTTCCGCAATTATTGGCGGAACAACAAGCAAAGCTGCGTAAGCGCATAGAAGAACTGCTGGAAGATATAAAGGTAGATGAAGCCCGCTTGGCTAATGAAATTGCTTTTTTGGTAGACCGAACCGATATTAGCGAAGAATTGACCAGATTAGCCAGCCACTGCCAACAATTTATAGAAACTTCGGAACTGCCGGAAGCCATGGGCCGCAGATTAGATTTTTTAGTACAGGAACTGAACAGAGAGGTCAATACCATAGGCTCGAAATCCAATACATTAATTATCGGCAATCTGGTGATCGAGATGAAAAATGCATTGGAAAAAATACGAGAACAAGTACAGAATATTGAATAAATTTGGAGGTGTTTTGAATGGCAATACCCACACTGTCTGCTGAAGAAAGAAGTAAGGCTTTGCAGAAGGCGCAACAGATCCGCAGCAAAAGAATGGAAGTACGTAAGCAACTGAAAGCCGGGAAGCTTACCTTGTCTACAGTGCTGAATAATGCAGGGGACGAGGTGTATGCCAAAATGCGCGTGAAGTATTTATTGGAATCTTTACCGCAGGTTGGTAAGATAACCGCGCAGAAAATTATGGAAGAAATCGGCATAGATGAAGCGCGCCGTGTTCAAGGTTTGGGTAGCCGGCAAAAAGCACAATTACTGGAGCGTTTGGCTTAGTCCCTTCACCAGATGGCTAGGGGAATTTTCATGGGAGCGCGGCTGATCAATATCGGTTTTGGCAATATTGTGGTAGCCGAACGGGTTATTGCCATAGTAGGACCGGATTCCGCGCCGGTAAAGCGCATGATAGCCGATGCACGTGAAGCCGGCGTGTTAATAGACGCCACCTGCGGACGCCGTACGCGTGCGGTTGTTATAACAGATAGCCGGCAAATAGTGCTTTCCGCATTATTGCCGGATACTATCGGGCATCGCTTTGGTAAAGAACTGGGCGCCTTTAAGGAAGATGCGGGGGAATGATATGCAGGCTCTCTTCAGCGGTTTATTGATGGTGGTTTCCGGACCATCCGGCGTGGGCAAAGGTACGGTATGTAAGCTACTTTGTGAAATGGATGCAAATATAGTATTATCCGTTTCCGCCGCCACGCGAGAACCCAGACCGCATGAACGGGAGGGAGAGCATTATTATTTTCTTTCCCGACAGGAGTTTTTAGAAAAAATTGCTGCCGGCGAGTTTTTGGAATGGGCCGAGGTTTATGGCAATTTTTATGGTACGCTTACTTGTCAGGTGCAAAAACAGCTAAAAGCCGGCAAAGACGTTATTTTAGAAATAGATACACAAGGGGCAATGCAGATACGCTCTGCTTGCCCTGATGCTGTTTTTGTTTTTATTATGCCCCCTTCTTATGGGGATTTGCAAAATCGCTTGAAAGGACGCGCCGCCGATAGCGCACAAAGTATAAGCCTGCGCCTTTCAAAATCTGCAGAAGAAATGTCGCAGGCTAAGGAATATGATTATCGTATAGTTAATAATACAGCGGAGCAAACGGCGGAGGAATTACTCGATTTGCTCAATAAAGAAAAATGCCGCCGCAGGAAGGTGAGGAAAGATGCTGAATAAACCGCCGCTCAATCAAATGATGCCTTATGTCGATTCCAAGTATACCTTGGTAATTATGGCTGCTAAACGCGCCCGTTCTACCATAGACAATAATCCCGGTATGCTGCATACCGATATGATCAACCCGGTTTCGCTGGCTTTAGAAGAAATTGCCGCCGGTAAGCTGGAATGGCAGCGCACTAAAGACGGCATTAAATAAGCCGCTAAAAAAGCGGCCAAGCACATGCAGGAGTAGCTATGTTTAAAGGAAAACGCCTTACCGTCGGCATAACCGGCGGTATTGCCGCCTATAAGGCGGCGGATATAGTAAGCTGGTTTGTTCAAGAGGGCGCCAGGGTGCAGGTGGTGATGACTAAAGCCGCTTGCCAGATCATAACGCCGCTCACTTTAAAAACATTATCCGGGAACCCGGTAATTACAGAGCTGATGGACGAAAGCGCTGCTTTTACCATACCTCATCTCGACGCGGCGGCTTGCGACGCTTTTATTATCTTGCCGGCAACCGCCAATATTTTGGCCAAAGCCGTTTGCGGTTTAGCCGACGATGTGCTTTCCGCAGCTTTACTGGCTTGTACTGCGCCGGTGATCTTTGCCCCGGCTATGAATGCCGCCATGTATGCCCATACCGCTACGCAGCATAATATACAGCTTCTTAAAGAGCGCGGCTGCCTTTTTATAGAACCGGCGGAAGGGCGACTGGCTTGCGGCGTTATAGGCAAAGGACGCTTGCCGGATGCTAAAGCACTGCAAAGCGAGCTTACGCGTCTGTTAGATGATACAGCTGCTCTTTTGCAGAATAAAAAAGTATTGGTGAGTGCGGGCCCCACTCATGAATACATCGACCCGGTACGTTATATAGGC
>WRKD01000166.1 GCA_009778255.1 Bacillota bacterium | reverse complement strand
TAACAAATATGGTACAAGTATTTGTTTTTTTTGTATATTTTTGTGTAATAATAGGAGGTAAGTATGAAAAAATTGGTGAATATCTTGTTAATATGCCTAAGTATTATAACTTTTTCTTCTTGTAGTGGTGCAAAAAATGATAATAAGTTAATCATGGCTACCAACGCCGCTTTTCCGCCTTATGAGTTTTATGAAGGAGAAGAAGGCGTGGGAAAAATCGTGGGTATAGACGCGGAAATTGCCGCTTTGATTGCGCAAAAACTTGGGCTAACTCTGGAAATCATGGATATTGAATTCGATTCGATAATTGCGGCAGTACAAACCGGCAAAGCTGATATGGGCATGGCCGGTATGACGGTCACCGAGGAAAGGTTGAATAGTGTCAGCTTTTCAACCAGCTATGCCACCGGAGTACAAGTGGTTATAGTTCAAGAAAACGGCCCCATACAAAGTTTGGACGATTTGTTTGATAAAGGCGGCTTCAGTATCGGTGTGCAAACCAGTACCACCGGCGACCTTTATTCCACTTGGGATTTGGAAGATGAAGGCTTGGCTAAAATAGAGCGCTACAATAAAGGCGCAGATGCTGTGCTGGCACTGACTACCGGAAAAGTAGATTGCGTAGTTATTGATAATGAGCCGGCTAAGTCTTTTGTGGCAGTTAATACAGGGTTAAAAATACTCGATACTGAGTACGTGGTAGAGAACTATGCTATTTGCATAGCAAAGAACAATAATGCTTTATTACAGAAAGTGGATAAAGCATTAAATGAATTGATAGCAGATGGTTCCGTGCAAAAAATCATCGATAAATACATTCCTGCCCAATAGCAACTTATTGACCAACGAGGCAAATAAAAAACATGAATTTGTTTAAACAGTTTTCGCTACGCGAAAACTTCCACCACTCAAGACTCAAGACTCACGACTCAATACTTGCGGCTGAAAGCCGCGTTAATGAGTTGTAAAAAGAGGTGATGGTTTTGTCCGGATTTGCGGCGCTTTACGACACTTTTTATAATTGTTTTATTCAGGGTGACCGCTTTAAGTTATTCATGCTATCCGGTTTAAAAGTAACTATTCAGGTCACTTTATGTGCTGCTATAATAGGTATTTGTTTGGGCGCGTTAATGGCTTTGGTTAGGGTCACCCATGATAAAACCATAAGCATAATGCGCCCCGGCTTTGCCAGTGTCATTTTAAAAGCTTTTAATTGGTTCGCTAAAATGTGCATTACCGTTATCCGCGGCATTCCTGTAGTGGTACAGCTGATGATTTGGTTTTTTGTCATCTTTCCCTTTTCGCGCAATGGTATAGCAGTATCTGTTTTAGCTTTTGGTATTAATAGCGCCGCCTATGTGGCGGAAATTGTGCGTGCCGGTATTATGAGTGTTGATAGCGGACAAATGGAAGCAGGGCGTAGTTTGGGGTTGAACTATATACAAACTATGGCTTATATTATTTTACCGCAGGCTTTTAAAAATGTTTTGCCAACCATATGCAATGAATTTATCGTACTCTTAAAAGAAACAGCGGTGGTGGGCTATATTGCGGTTAGCGATTTAACCAAGGGCGCGTATATTATTGTTGGGCGCACTTTCGAAGCATTTATGCCCTTGATAGCTGCTGCGCTTATCTATCTTTTGCTGGTGATGATTTTAAGCTGGCTCTTTGGTAAATTGGAAAGGAGGCTGCGCGCCAGTGATACGCGTTGACGATTTGCATAAGTATTTTGACCAGCTGGAAGTATTAAAGGGTATCACCGAGCGTATCCTGCCCGGAGAAAAAGTAGTGATCATCGGCGCTTCCGGTTCCGGTAAAAGCACTTTTTTACGTTGCCTTAATTTACTGGAAATGCCCACTAAAGGGCATATTTATATTGAAAACGAAGAAATAACCGACGATAAACATGATATAAACAAATTGCGTCAGAAAATGGGTATGGTATTTCAGCAATTTAATTTGTTTCCCCATTACGATACCCTAAACAATATTATTTTAGCCCCTACTAAGCTTCTTAAAATGCATAAAAAAGAGGCTGAAGAACTCGGTAAGCATCTTTTGGAAAAAGTGGGGCTTACAGATAAAGTACATGTATTTCCTGCTCAGCTTTCCGGCGGACAAAAACAACGGGTTGCTATAGCTCGCGCTTTGGCTATGAACCCAAAAATAATGCTCTTCGATGAGCCAACCAGCGCTCTGGATCCGGAAATGGTGGGCGAAGTATTGAATGTGATGGCAGATTTAGCGGCGGAAGGTATGACCATGATTATTGTCAGCCATGAGATGGCTTTTGCTCGCGAAGTGGCAGATCGTGTATTCTTTATGGATGAAGGGATAATTCTGGAGCAAGGCAGCCCGGATGAAGTATTCTTTCATCCACAAGAAGAGCGTACGCAGGATTTTTTAGCTAGGGTTAGAGAAAATCGCGAGCAGAATACAAAATAGGGAAGCTTAAGATAAATTGCTTTCTTTTAAGATAAATTTCTAAAAAACAATTTGCATTTTCTTTTAATATATGCTAAAATAATAGCGGTTTTATGTTGCTGTTGGAAAGTGGGTTTTACGCCCACTTTTTATTTTGATAGCGAACGCGGGGGTTTAATGACAAAAATAAAAACGTTTTGCTTAGAATTTAACCACATAGAAGAGCTGGTATGGAAGCTTGCCGAACCATTGGTCTTTGCTTTGGGCTGTGAGCTGATAGATGTTGAATATATAAAAGAAGCCGGTTACCGGTATTTGAGGATATTTATAGACCGGGAACAGGCTGTGGATCACGATTGTTGCCAAGAGGTGAGCGAATGTTTAAGTGGAGTATTGGACCAGGCCGATTTTATTGACCAAAGTTATTTTTTAGAGGTATCGTCACCCGGCTTGAATAGACAACTCAAGAGAGAAAAAGACTTTCTGCGTTATAAAGGGCGGGAGATAGCTGTATATTTATACGCGCCGTGGCAGGGACAAAAAGAATTATACGGCGTTTTGTATGGGCTTACGGAAAACGCTATATGTATTGAGCGAGAAGAGCGCAGTATAAGTGTGCCGCAAGAATTAGTAGCGAAAGTACAATTGGTGGAGTTGTAAATGTAGCCGAAATCATAAGTTAAAGGAAGGATTTATCATGAATTCGGAATTCATCGAAGCCCTGCGGGACTTAGAAAAAGAAAAGGGTATAAACATGGATGTGCTGGTTGAAGCCATTGAAGCTGCGCTGATCTCGGCATATAAAAAGCATTACGGTTCATCTCAGAATGTTCGGGTGGAGATAAACCGCGAGAATGGCGATATTCATGTTTACTATCGTAAAGATGTTGTTGTTGAGGTTGAAGACGATCGTATCCAAATGTCTTTGCAGGAAGCTCGCCAATATGATCCGGATTTTGAGGCGGGAGATATGTTTGAATCTGAAGTGACGCCTCGCGCTTTCGGGCGTATAGCTGCGCAAACAGCAAAGCATGTTGTAGTACAACGATTACGTGAAGCCGAGCGCAACTTGGTGTATGACCAGTATTCTACCCGTAAAGATGATATAATCACCGCCACAGTACTAAGACAAGAGGGTAGAAATATCTATATCGACTTGGGGAAAACCGAAGCTTTACTGGCGCCTAGCGAACAGATTCCCCGTGAAAATTATCATGTTGGCGACCGTATAAAAGTATATGTTTTGGAAGTGCGCAGAACTACTAAAGGACCACAGATCATGGTTTCCCGTACGCATCCCGGTTTACTTAAACGTTTGCTGGAAAAAGAGGTGCCGGAAATATATGACGGTACGGTTGAAATAAAATCTGTAGTGCGCGAACCAGGCTGGCGCGCTAAAATTGCCGTGGCCAGCCATAATGAAAATGTTGATCCGGTGGGTGCTTGCGTGGGCGCTAAAGGTATGCGGGTACAATCTATTGTTAATGAACTTTCCGGCGAAAAAATTGAGATAGTGCGTTGGGATGAAGATATGACGGAGTTTATCAGCAATGCGCTTTCACCGGCTAAAGTTATTTCAGTCAGTATTGAGGAAGATGAAAAACTATCTCAGGTAATAGTGCCCGATCATCAGCTTTCGCTGGCTATTGGAAAAGAAGGACAAAATGCACGTTTAGCTGCGCGGCTTACTGCTTGGAAAATAGATATAAAAAGTGAAAGCCAAATGGCTGCGCTTAGTGAAGCCTTAAACGAACAAGAGTTGTTTGAAGAAGAGATGCTGGAAGATATGTATTTATCTACCGAAAACAAAGAAAAAAATGAAGAGGGCGTTGATGAGAATCTTGCCACAGAAACTTTAAATGATCTCTTCGCGGAAGGGTAGTTTTAATGCCGAAAAAAGCCGGGCAGCGCATGTGCGTGAGTTGCCGCGAATTTGCCGATAAACAACAGTTATTGCGGGTGGCGCGCACCAAGCAAGGGCAAGCGTATGCAGATTTAGGCGGCAGAATATTTGGCCGTGGCGCTTATATTTGTATTAATGAAAAATGTTTACAAAAAGCGCAAAAAAGGCATATATTAGAACGAGTGCTTAAAATAAAAACGGAGGACTCTTTGTGGCAACAATTATGGGAGGAAACCTACCGACGAGGCAGTGCTTAAAAGAATACCGGCCCGGCGCGGAAATAAAGCGTATAGCAAATTATTTAGGAATAGCAATGAAAGCGGGTATGGTGGCAGCCGGAGATAGAACGGCGCTTGAAACCCTGAAAAGCGGCAGAGCGGAATTAGTGGTGATGGCTTCCGATATTTCCCCTAAAACAGCGCAGGAATTGCTGGCTTTAGCGTCTAAACAGGCTTTGCCTTTGCTTTGGTGGCCAGATATGAATAGTT
Source organism: Bacillota bacterium (assembly GCA_009778255.1). Lineage (GTDB taxonomy): Bacteria > Bacillota > Dehalobacteriia > UBA4068 > UBA4068 > WRKD01. The sequence goes on along the minus strand of WRKD01000166.1, from coordinate 7,131 downwards.
TAGGCTTAACGGTGGGTAAGAGCCGCCGGGGGGCAGTAGTTATTAAGGATAAAGGTTTTACCGAGTCGATTATTAAGCTTTGTATTTCCCATTAAAGACGAGGAGTGTTGGTTTTGGCGAAAATAAAGATTTATGAACTTGCTAAAGAGCTCTCGGTGGAAAGCAAGGATATTCTGCGCAAACTGCAAAAAATGAATGTTCTGGCTAAAAACCATATGAGTGCTATCAACGCTAAGGATGCCGACGCCATACGGCAGGATTATGCGGCTACTAATGCAGCGCCCGGGCAAATTGTTGGGCCGGGCGGCTTTATACCGCGTGTTAAGCGTATACCCAAAGCCGTGGTGGAAATGGAGCAGGCAGCAGTATTTGCAGCACAGCAGCCGGAGCAATCTGAAATAGTATTGCAAAAGCCCATACAAACCGCTCAATCTGCCGAACTGCCGGAAGAGGGGGTATCTGCCTTAGCAAAAACAGAAGCGCTAAAATCTCATATTGCCGAAAAACCAATAGAAGATGAAAAGCCTGATATAGAAAAACCTATATTTGATAAAACGGAAGTAGAAATGCCTAAAGTAGAAAAGCCTGTATTAGAAAAGCCTGCAGCAGAAATATCCGCCATAGGAAAGTCTGCTATAGAAAAGATAGCGCTTGAAAAACCTGCTCATGAGAAATCGTATACAGAAAAACCACAAACAGAAAAACCACATACAGAAAAATTACATACAGAAAAACTACATACAGAAAAACCTCATACAGAAAAACCTCATACAGAAAAACCTCATACAGAAAAACCTCATACAGAGAAACCGTATACAGAAAAACCGCGTACAGAAAAACCGCGTACAGAAAAACCCGCTTTTTCCGCTGCGGGAAAACAAACGCAACCACGCCAAGACTCTGCCGTTCAAAACCGCCCGCCAGGTCAGGGAGCTTATGGCGACCGTCAGCGTCCCACTGGGCAGGGCCAGGGTCGCCCGCCAGGTCAAGGGAGTTTTAGCGACCGTCAGCGCAATCAAAATACCGCGCCCGGACGTCCTTTAGGAACAAATCAAGGCCGCCCGCCAGGGCAGGGCGGTTATTATGACAAGCAACGCCAACAAGGCGCAGGTCAAGGACGCCCTCCGGGTCAAGGTGGTTACGGCGAACGGGCGCGTTCTTATGGCGCAGGTCAAGGGCGTTTGCCGGGAGCAAATCAGGGCCGCGCGCCGGGAGGCGCCACTGCGGGACGCCCACCAGGAACTTCAACTAACCGACCTTCCGGTTCTGCGCCGGGATATCCTCCGGGTCAAGGACGCCCCGGTGGCGGACGCGGCGGTTTATCTATACCACCGCCCAATATAACCCAGGAAAAACCCTCCAATTACCGTCCACCGGCTGCAAAAAAGAATTATACAAAAGATCAGATTTTAGACAGGGCAGATGAAGGCGGACGCAAGCGCGATTTTCGCCCCGCCAAAGGCCGTAAGGATAAAGGAAACCGCCGCAAAGAAACAAAGATGGTCATGCCGCCCGTAGTGCCCAAAAAAATAATGATTGGCGAAATAGTAATACTTTCCGAATTGGCCCATGCAATGAGCAAAACGGCGGCGGAAATTATTAAAAAGCTGTTTGAAATGGGTATTATGGCTACTATTAATCAGGAATTAGATTCCGAAACCGCCATTTTGCTGGCAGATGAATACGGTATTACGGTCGAGGTATCTATAGATAAAGCCGCCGAAATTTTAGAAGATATAGAAGACGAAGCGGAGGAATTGATAGAACGGCCGCCGGTAGTTACTATAATGGGGCATGTGGATCATGGTAAAACTTCACTTTTAGACGCCATACGGCACACAAATGTGATATCTACTGAAGCCGGCGGGATCACGCAGCATATCGGCGCTTATCAGGCGGAAATCAACGGTAAGAAAATCACTTTTTTAGATACGCCGGGCCATGAAGCTTTTACCGCTATGCGCGCCCGCGGTGCACAGATTACAGATATAGTTATTATTGTGGTAGCCGCCGACGACGGTGTAATGCCTCAAACTATCGAGGCTATTAACCACTCTAAAGCTGCCGGAGTACCCATAATTATAGCCATCAATAAAATCGATAAACCGGGTGCTAATCAAGATCGGGTTAAGCAAGAACTAACCGAGCATGGGCTGCTTGCCGAGGAATGGGGCGGTAATACCATTATGGTTCCTGTCTCTGCCAAAGGACGCCAGAATATTGAAGGTTTGCTGGAAATGATTCTTTTAGTGGCGGAAGTGGCGGAATTACGTGCCAACCCCAACCGTCAGGCGCGCGGCGCCGTGGTGGAAAGCCGTTTGGACAAAGCGCGTGGCCCTGTGGTAACATTGTTGGTACAAAAAGGCACTTTACATATAGGGGATAACTTGCTGGCCGGACCGGTATTTGGTAAAGTTCGCGCTATGACAGATGATAAAGGCCGCCGCGTGCGTATGGCTTTGCCTTCCACTCCCGTTGAGGTCATGGGTTTTTCCGAAGTACCTTCAGCCGGTGAAGTTTTCATCTCAGCTAAAGATGATAAAGATGCGCGTTTTGTAGCGCAGCGCCAGCAGATAAAAAAACGTGAAGAAGAATTACGCAAAACCGCCCGGGTAAGCTTAGACGATTTATTTAAGCGTATAGCCGAGGGTGAAATCAAAGACCTTAACCTGGTTGTTAAAACAGATGTACATGGCTCGGCAGAGGCTTTGCAACAAAGCCTGGAAAAACTCAATAGCGAAACTAAAGAAGTGCGGCTTAATGTCATTCATTCCGGGGTGGGCGGTATAAGTGAAAGTGATGTTATGCTGGCTACCGCTTCAAATGCTATCATCATTGGCTTTAATGTGCGACCTATGCCGGCGGCATTAAGGGCTGCCGAGCATGAACAGGTAGATATCAGGCTTTATCGCGTTATTTATGATGCTATTGAGGATATTAAGAAGGCTATGAGCGGTCTTTTGGCGCCGGAGTTCAAGGAACAAATAATCGGCCACGCCGAAGTACGCGCAGTATTCAAGGTGCCAAAGGCTGGGATGATAGCAGGCAGTTATGTGCTGGACGGCAAAATGGTACGCAATGCTCAGGTGCGCTTATTGCGTGATAGCGTGGTGATAGCCGATGATAAAATCGACAGCCTGCGTCGTTTTAAAGATGATGCCAAGGAGGTTTTAAGCGGTTTTGAATGCGGTATCGGCTTGGAGAATTATAATGATGTAAAAGAAGGCGATATTATCGAAGCTTTCTTTATGGAAGAGATCAAACGAGCTTTATAGTAGGTTGTACATAAAGTGACTAAATTAACAAGAGTTTTAGAGGATGATTTAAGTGACAAAGCATAGAGCCAGCCGGTTGGCTGGAGAAATAAAAAAAGAAATTGCGGAAATTATTGTTCGGGAGCTTAAAGACCCCCGTTTAGCAAATGTGGCAGTAAGCGCCGTTGAAGTAGCGCAGGATGGTTGTTCAGCACATATTTATTTCAGCCCTTTAAGCGGTGCTGTTGAGCCGTTGTCGGAAATGGCGCGGGCTTTGGAAAGCGCCAAAGGCTTTATACGCTATGCTTTAAGCCAGCGTTTACAAGTGCGCAATGTGCCGGAATTATTTTTTCATATAGATGAATCTATAGCCAGGGCTATTCGCATGAGTTCTTTAATAGATAAACAAATAGCTGCAGACGAAGAGGGGGCTCGTAACCGTCCCCCTATAGATGAAGATATATATAAGGGTAATATAATATAATGAGGTGAAATATGTCTAAGTATCGGCAAATGGCAGATTTTTTGTTGAACTGTGAAAATCTGTTATTGACTGCCCATCATGATCCGGATGCAGATTGTATAGGTTCAATGCTTGGCTTATACCATGTGGCGCAGGGGGCAAAACATGGCTGGACCATGGTTTTGGAAGACAAAATCCCTGCTAATTTGCAGTATTTACCGGGTTCGGAAAATATTATTTGTCCGGCAGATATTGTTGCTCAGCCACAACATGTATTGTTTTTAGATTGCGGCGAGGTAAGCCGGGTTAGCCGTGGTTGGCTAAACGCTTATTTAAATTTGCCGTTTTATTGTATCGATCATCATGTCAGTAACTCCTTTAGCGGAGTATTATCTTTACTGGAACAAAATGCTTCATCCACCGGAGAAATAGTGGCCGCCATGTGCGATGCAGCGGAAATCGCACTTAATATTGAAGCCGCTACTTCTCTTTACACTGCCATAGTTTCCGATACCGGTTGTTTCCGTTATGAAAATACCACACCGCGCGCTCTGGAAATAGCGGCTAAATTATTAAGGCAAGGTGTGGATATGGAAAAGGCGCGCGTACAACTGTTTGAAAGCCGCAGCGCTGCCGGTATGGTCATGCTGCAAATAGCTTTTCGCAATATGTGTTTTACGGCGCAAGATAGGATTTGTTACAGTTTTGTAAGTTATGCAGATGCAAAGGCGGTTCAAGCAACGGCATCAGATTTAAATAATATTGCTAATTATACACTTTTGCGTGCCGGAGTAAAAATAGGCGTGTTATTTGAAGAGTACGAGCACAGCGTAGCGGTAAGTTTACGCAGCCGTCAGGGTTTGCGTATGGATAAACTTGCTCAATCTTTAGGCGGCGGCGGTCATATTCGGGCGGCAGGTTGCCTTATAGAAGGTAATTTAGATGCAGTTTTACCGCAGGTGCTGGATAAAGCATTGGCTATGATCCTAGAGGAACAATAAGGCATAAGGCGGAGGTATGCAAAGAGTGGATGGTTTTATAAATTTGCATAAAGAAAGCGGCGTGAGCTCGCATCAATCTATAGCCGCCCTAAGGCGGTTTTTTTCATGTAAAATTGGTCATGCCGGTACACTAGACCCTTTAGCTACAGGCGTATTGCCTGTATGTTTAGGAAAGGCCACGCGTTTAGCCGAATATGTGACCGGGCTGAATAAAGTATATGATGTGGTGATTAGTTTTGGCCGGGAAACAGACAGTTATGATGAGGCGGGTAATGTGATAGCGCAGCAGGATGCCAGTCATTTGCGTATAGAAGATGTAGAAAATCTACTGCCGCTTTTTAAAGGAAACATTCTGCAAAAACCTCCGCTGATTTCAGCTATTAAACAGGGCGGTGTGCCCTTTTATAAACGAGTACGGCGCGGAGAAACCCCGCAACTTGAAAAACGGCCGGTCGTAGTGTATGAGATGGAGATAATTGACCAAGAATTCGCTATTTATAAACCATGGCTGCAGCTGCGTATCTTATGCGGAAAAGGGTTTTATGTGCGTTCTTTAGCTCACGATTTAGGGCAACTTTTAGGTGTAGGCGCATATGTGTCGAAGCTAAAAAGACTGGGTGTTGGGCCTTTTATTGCGGAAGAAGCCCATACTCTATCAGAAATTGCCCAAAAAATAGCTACAGGGGATAATAGTTTTGTATTACCAATAGAATTTGGTATAGCTCATTTGCCGCAATTTATAGCGCCGCCGGAATCTTTGCCCAGTTTGACCCATGGCAATAACTGGCGTTTGAAGTTTGCTATAGCTCAGGATATATGCAGAGTTGAGAGCCCAAAAGGCGGCTTGATAGGTTTGGGGAAAATAGACCATGCCGAAGAGGGTGGTTATATATTAAGTATGCAAAAAGTGTTAGCAGAGCCGCTTGCTAAGCCACAGGCGGCTGATCATAATTATAAAGTAGTGGCTATAGGTAATTTTGACGGTTTTCATATAGGACATCAGGAATTGATGCGGCGGGTTGCCGATTTAAAAGAGCAATGGGGCGGGCTTAGTGCTGTACTGACATTTAATCCGCATCCTGTGCAATATATAAGCGGGAAAACACCGCCTTTGCTTAATACGGCTGCCGAAAAACGTTATTTAGCTATAGAAAAAAATGGTTTAGACGCGCTGCTTGAGTTGTATTTCGACGAAAACCTGCGCGCTAACAGCCCGCAGGAATTTGTTGACGATGTTATAGTTAAGCGCATCGGGGCACAATATGTGGTGGTAGGATTCAATTTTCGTTTCGGCGCACAGGGCGTCGGCGATGCTCAGCTGCTGAAAGATTTATGCGCAAAACGGGGTGTCGGAGTAGAAATTGTAGAAGCGGTGAGTGGTCCGTATGGGGTGATATCTTCATCCCTGATTCGTCAATACTTGCAAAGAGGGGATATGACAGCGGTAAATACTATGCTGGGCTATGATTATGCGATTTTTGGCCGGGTGATAATGGGCAATCAACTAGGGCGCAAGCTCGGTTTTCCTACCGCGAATATTTTACCGCCTGCAAGCAAAGCTTTACCGCCCTGGGGCGTTTACGCGGGGCGCGCAGTTTGGCGGGAGCATGTTTATTTAGCGGTGATCAATATTGGGTTTAAGCCCACTATAGATAATACTATTACTCAACCTTTAGTAGAAGCCCATATAATCGAGGCTCAACCACAATTGTACGGAGAACTATTAACAGTGTATTTTGATAGTTTTTTACGTAGTGAACAGCATTTTGCTACTTTAGATGCATTAAAAGAGCAAATAGAGCTAGATTATATCAAAGCGCGTGCTATAGGGCAACAGCTGATAGATGAAAGGCGGGCAAAAAATAATAACGCCACTATTTAAAAAAGCGGCGTTATTATCCCATGAACTCTGATACGTACTAAGGCGGGCTAAAGCCCGCTAAAGCCCGCAAGTATCGAATAATTACCATACTGGAAAGCAATTTGAAATAAAAAATACCCTTTATATAAGGGTGCGTCAATTCCTGCAGCACAATGTATTTTGCATTTATTTGTCATTATTAGCAGTATCTAAAATTACGTTTTACAATTAGCCCCGCCGATAAGGTGGGGCTATTCACTCTTGCCTATTAGTGCTGTGTTTCCTATCTCACAACAAAAACAAATATACAAATAATAGATAAATGCAACTCAATCCAAGAGGAATAAATGTCGCGGGAAATCCTTTATACCATGGTTTTTTATATATGCGACCTACAACAAGTGAATTGATAATATCGCCAAAGAATACGAGTACCAATATACCAGAAGCTATTGGATAGCCATATGGGCGCCTCTAAAAACTAGCTTTACAACTCTGCCAAATTAGCGCAACTATCATTTTCTCGTCATTGCGGCCTTCGCGCCGCAATCC
>WRKD01000165.1 GCA_009778255.1 Bacillota bacterium | reverse complement strand
GCGGCGGCGCTTTTTCCGGTAAAGACCCCACCAAAGTAGACCGCTCGGCTTGTTATATGGCGCGTTATATAGCTAAGAATATTGTTGCCGCCGGCTTAGCCGCCCGCTGCGAAGTGCAATTGGCTTATGCTATAGGTGTAGCCGAACCGGTTTCTTTAAGGGTGGAAACATTTGGCAGCGGCGTGGTGGCGGAAGAAAAGCTGATAGCCGTATGCCGCAAACTGTTCGACGCCCGCCCCGCCGCTATTATACAGCAATTCGACCTACTGCGCCCCATCTATAAGCAGATAGCTTCTTACGGGCATTTTGGTCGCGCCGATTTAGATCTGCCCTGGGAAAAAACAGATATGGCGGAAGAGTTGTTACAAAAAGTTTAACTTTTTGAATATGTTTGCTAAATTACCAATGTCATTCTGAACGGAGTTAAGGGGCTTATTAAAACCCTGCGCCTCGCTTAAGGATGACATTTTTTATACCTTAACGGCGCCCGGCTTTACGGGCGTTTTTTCATTATTTTGCAGGGATAATTCTTTAATATACGCATTATGCTTATTGCTGAAAAGTTATTTGCCTATATAAAAAACTAAAGTGGGGCTAGTACATTACGATAGTACTATTATGCACAAAATGTATATGTTGTAGTAACCATTATTTCTATTACTTCCAATTTTGATGGAGGATGAGCTATGCCCCATAATGCCAATCGCCTTATAGCCGCTATTGCTAATAAAATAAAGAAAGGCGCGGTATATTTTCCCTGGCGTACAAGTGAAGGAATTACTGAAAAGAAAAGTTTAAAAGATCATTTTAAAGTTGCCGGTATTGTATGCGGTATCATAATAGCGGTTTTTTGGATCACTTTTTTAGCCCTGCCCGATGTATTGCAGGCAGATTTTTCTTCTGTAGAAGATGATTCATTATCAGCCGACGACGCTGAAGACGGCTTTTTTGATGGCGGCCAATTAAATGACGATACTACCGAAGAAGACGGCTGGGAAGACGGGGAAGAAGAAAAAGGCGATGATGATGAAATAGTGGAAGATACAGAAGGCGAGGGGCTGGAAGAAGAAGAGCTGGATGACGATACAGAAAATGATGAAGATATTGATCATGAAGAGCTGGATGACGATAAAGAGCAAGAAGAAGGAAATGAAGATGAAGAGTTAGTAGATGAAGATAAAGATGAAGAAGATCAGGAGAATGACGGAGAAATAGATGAAGACGCGGAAGAAGAAGATGGTATAGGAGAAGAAGAGGCCGCGGAAGAAGAATTGGAGGAAGAGCTTTTACTGATACTTGAAGAGGAAATGGAAGAGGCTGATGAATATACTATCGACCTTTCCGAGCTTGGAGAAAATAAGGTTGTCGATTTTCCTTTAGTGAAGACTTGCTATACAATTACTGGCAAATCTATAGCTGATGGTGCTGAGTATACTCCGTCCTTTACATATTATAATTCTATGTTTCCTTCGGGTACATTTATTCCAAGATATACCCTTACATTTACGAATAGCGACCCGGACAATATTTATACTTTTATTCAAAGCGGCTTAAAGAACGGCGCAAAAACCAATACTAACGCTATCGGCGAAATAATTGTAAACAGCGGTGTTAATGTTACACTGAAAATTGATAGTATAGATATGAATCCTGGTTATTTTAATAGCAATATTAGAGTTTTAGGTTCCGGTTCGCTTACGCTGCAACTAGAAGGTGAAAGTTATATAAGACAAAATATTTGGGTTCCGGATGGGGCGGAACTGATTATAGAGAACGCGGAAGGCAGCAGCGGTTCGCTTATTATGCCGACTACCACCAGCGCGGTCAATTATGCCAGAATTGGCGGATCCCAAGCGGAAAAAGCCGGCAGCATCACGATTAACAGCGGGACTCTGGATATCGGCTGTAGAATAGGATCGTTCGGCGCGGGTATTGGCGGCGGTGGTTCTGCGACTGCCGCAGGAGACGGCGGAGTAACAACAATAAAGGGCGGAACCATAGATATCCAAATGTCTTCGTACGGCGCGGGTATAGGTGGCGGCGGAGTTAGTACGGGTACATCCATAGGTGGTAATGGCGGAACTATCAATATCAAAGGCGGCGTGATAAATATTACACAAAACGGTTACGATGGAACGGGCTCGGCTTTGGGCGGCGCCGCAATTGGCGGCGGTTGCAATACTAATACCAATCCTGGTTATATGGGTGGCAATGGCGGTAATATCACGATCAGCAATGGTAAAGTGACCATTATACAATACAGCCAAGCCGCGGGCATTGGCGCCGGTTCCCGTGGTTCGGTGGGAGATATCTGCATTGAAGGCGGAGATATCGATGTGCAGGTTATCCGCAAAAAAGAGGAAACTGGTGCCGGAGAAGGGGCGGGCATCGGCGGCAGTTCAGGCACAAATAGTGAAGGCCCCTCCAGTATAAAGATCAGCGGCGGAAAAATCAGCGCTATTGCTACCGCGTCTTCTGCCGATAGTCATGGCGCCGCCGGTATCGGCACCTCCAATGGAACCAGGCGCTGCGATATAGAGATAACCGGCGGAACGATTTATGCGAAAAGCATTGAAAGCCCCGGTATAGGCTATTTTGATTTCAGTAATGGCAGCATTATGAAAATAACCGGCGGTACGGTGGTGGCGGAAAGCGATAAGAACGCCGGTATCGGTGCGCCGGTCGGTTTTGAGCCAGAATTTTATTTGGGCCCGGATGCCGATGTAACAGCTTATTCCGGCGGGAACATGCCGGCTTTTAGTGTTAAAGATAATAAAGACAGAGGCTATTATGTAAACGCCAGTTTCGATGGGCCTATATCCACCACCGAAGATACGCAGCTGCGTGTTTTTGGCAATAATAAAAGTATGGTAGATAAAACTCTTTTATTGCCCAAGGGCTATAAAAACTTTGGCTATAGCACACAGCTTATAAGAAGCAGTATAGATAATATTTTTGCTTATACCGCTTATGGTATAAATGCCGTGGTGCAAAAAGAATATGACGACCCGCAAATTCCTTCGATTAAAGCAAATACCGGCTATAATGATTATAATAATATTCTCTTAGTTAACAGAGGGTATTTGGCCGTTAAACTTAGCACACTCATCTATTATGAAATAACAGAACATTATGTAGACGCTTATGGCATTAGCTTGGGCATAGCCAATGGCAGCAGCATGGTATTAAGCAAATTACCCTTATTTCCTACTTACGAAAAAAACATACCGGCAGATATCCCCCCCCTCCCCGGCTATGTGGGCCTAGGCTATAAATGGGATACTAAACCGGATGGTAACGGTGCGGATTTTTCAACTACAAAAATTAGCCAAGAGATCACTAAAAATAGCGATATTTATTATGTATATGGTGCCGGTTATACAATAACAGAAATATATGTAGATACCCATGGCGATATCATCGGCATGCGCGATACTTTTACTTCTGTGCCGCTAAACGGCGCTTATACAAAAGTTTTGCCACCCGTAGCAGGCTATGTCGCCTTGGGCCATAAATGGGATGCTCCGCCGGTTAATCATGTGTATACTGAGGGAGGGCCCACTAGAGACCCGGTAACGGGTAATGCCACAGTTTATTTTGTATATGCCCCATACCTGGATCTTTCGGAAACTATTGCCGACGGGCAAGGCTATACGGTGAGCGGCGGCATGGATCCTTACAGTATACAATATCCCCTGGCCACTAATTTAACAGGCGGTGGAGCTGTTAGCACTGACAGTGGCGGTTTCAGAAAATTGACCTTTTCGGGTGCGGTTTCCAGCGAACCTTATACCATAGTACAGAGCGGAAAACTACAAAGCCCCGCCTCTCCCAATGAGCCTAAGCATCAAACAGCTATATTCGATGAAATCATCATAACCACAGGCACAAAAGTTACACTGCTTATCGACGATATCGATCTTATCGGCAATATAACTTTACAGGGCACAGCTCAGGTTGAACTGCTTATTGCTAATACAGGCGCCTACGCCGCCTGCGCCGCCAATTACTTGCATGGCAGCCTCAATGTGCCCTCTGAAGCCACCTTGACTATCGATGAAGCGCCCGGAGGCCCAGGCAGTTTGCAAGTGAATGCTACGAATGCTAATGCCGCGGCTATTGGCGGGTTGAATGGCGAAAGCGCCGGTAAGATCACTGTCAAGGGAGGAGAAATAAGCGCGCTGGCAGATGTGAACGGTTATATGGGCGCAGGTATAGGCGGCGGCAATAATGGCTGCAGCGGTCAAATTATCATAGCAGGCGGAAAGGTGAATTGCCAAGCTTATAACGGCGCCGGCATCGGTTGCGGCGCCAGTTCCTTGGCCGGTACTAATATAGAGGGAAGCATTACTATAAGCCAAAGTACGGTAAGCGCTACTTCCGCTAAGGGCGCGGGTATTGGCGGTGGTGTGGCTTCTGGCGATTTTAACAGCTTTGGCACTATTACTATAAACGGCTTTTTGGTTACGGCAACTTGTTTGTCGGGAGATAGCGCCGCTATCGGTGCCGGGTACACCGCAGGTACCGCCGCTTTAGGCGGCAGTATTATCATGGACGGCGGCGTGGTGGAAGCTATATCCAATGGCGGCGGCGCGGCCATTGGCGGGGCTAAAGGAGATACCGGTAGCACTTCGGTTACTATCAGTGGCGGTAAAATCACTGCTAAAGGCAATTGGGGCGCGGGCATTGGCGGCGGCTGGCAAGGCATGGGCGCGCTTATAAATATCGGCGCGGCGGCACAAATCTGGGCCTATTCCCGCGATCAAGAAACAGAGGAAGGCCAGCCCCATAAACCGGCTATCGACGCTGTTAATGATAATGCGGGCGACGGTTATTATATCAACGCTATGTTCAATAAAGTTATATCACCTGCGCCTGTTACATTGAAAGCATATGCGGATAACACGCTAAGCCCCGAGCTAAACACGCTGGTTTTGCCGGCGAATTATCGCTGCTTTGCTTACAGCACCGGCTTAACGGCTATGCGCGTCGATAATATCCAAGCCATAGACAGTAGCATGCGTTCTATGGGAGATGTAGTGCGTGTTGTAGATAATGACCCGCAAATATATTCTATCAAAACCCTAGGCGGCTATAATACACATAATTACGCCGCCGCTAACGGCGTTTTGCCGGTTAAATTTTTTGAAACTACTTTAACTGTGGGCAAAAGTGTGAGCGGTACTTTTAGTGAATGTAATAAAGTGTTTGTTTTCAGTATATACCTTGTAGATTATAAAGGCGACGCCGAAGCTATAGGCACGACCTTTGCCTATACGGGAGACAAGACCGATACTATTGCCTTAAAGCCAGATGACGGTACGCTTACTTTAAGCGAAGACGGTATGGCGACATTTTATTTAAAACATGGCCAAACTATTACTATAGCGGGCATACCGGCTAAAAACAGCATGCGTATTGTAGAAACCATAGCTCCCGATTATGTTGCCTCTTTTACAGATGATCAAGGGCCGGCAGGCACTAATGATACCGGTGTACGGCTTATGAGCAAGCTGCCCCGTACCATTGCATTCACTAATGCTAGAAATGAAATGCCCATTACCGGTTTGTCTTTGGGCAATATAAAAGCATCCTTGCTTTTACCGGCTTTAACACTGTTTTTAGGCCTCTTGGCCTTAATGGTAAGGATAGCTTACCGCCGCCGCAAAGGGGGTGAAGCGGCATGATCATCAATCTTCAAGACAAAACCGCCGCTAAATACGCCCATAGGCCGCGCGAAAAGCCACCCCCACCGGCCCCGCCACCACAAACCACAAAACAATGGCCGGGCCATGCCCGCGAACCTACGCTGATTCAGGAGCTTTTAGCGCTCCTGGCCAAAATAGCGGTGATAATCGCCGCCGCGCTTCTACTTTTCAACTTTGTTTACGGTTTACATTATAACGCGGACCACGGTATGTATCCCTCGCTTAAAGACGGCGATTTGGTTATGTATTACCGCTGGAATAAAGATTATCATGCCCAGGATTTGCTAATACTGGCTTTTCAAGGCGAAAAGCAAGTACGCCGGGTTATAGCCACGGCAGGCGATACGGTAGATATTCGTGAAGAAGGCCTCATTATCAACGGTGCTCTGCAACAAGAAATGGATATTCATCATAAAACCCAACGCTACGCAGAAGGCATAGAATTCCCGCTCACTTTAGCCGAAAACGAAGTATTCGTTTTGGGGGACGCGCGGGAAGGAGTAACAGACAGCCGTATCTACGGCGCCATAAAAGCTCAAGATACCCTGGGGAGTGTAATAGCTTTACTAAGAAGAAGGAATTTGTAAAAACCCCAAAAACAAGAAAACCACCACACAAACCTAAATACCTGCGGCTATGCCCGCCCAAGGAGGAAAAAACATGAAGAAATACACCATATTGCCCATACTACTACTAGCCCTACTCCTCTGTCTTTGCACCTTCACCAGCGCCTTGGCCGATAATACCGACCCTGAAAAGCCATATGCAACCGATAAGGCGGCTATCACCAAGATACTCATCACGCCCTTTGGCACAGATGTTACCGGCCTGAGCTTTACCTTTACCTTTACCAAAGAATCCCTTGACGGAAAAACTACCTCAAACGATAAAGATAAGATGCCGGCTATAGGGCCTATAGTTATTAATACTACCACCGCAACTAAAAAGTTAGTAAGCTCCACTGATGAAGATATCTGGTATTTTCAATCGGCAAATTTTATCGATGAAAACTTGGTTAATGATTTTCTAGCAGTAACCAACCCTTTAATTGGCGGCGTAGGCGTGTATAAATATTCTGTTACGGAAACTGGCTATGGTTTGGGGATAGGCGGCACAAGGACCCTCATTCAATCTTCAGCGAAATATGATTTTATTGTCTATGTGCTTGAAAATACAGTATCGCATGAACCCGAAATCAAATATATAGGTGTGACTAAGACTATAAAAGATAACCCGCTTGATGCAACGGAAGAATTACCAACAGGAAAATTGAATCCCACCCCGGGTGAAGATCCAGAAGCACCGGGAGATTTTAGCGAGATGTCTTTCAAGAACAAATATCATAAAACTAATTCCGGCACCAATCCAGAAAACCAGTCAGATTGGAAGCTTTACATCAGCAAGAAGGTCACCGGTGTAGGCGCGGAGCAAACCGAGTATTTTTATTTCAAAGTAACGATCACTGTGCCCAGTATGTGTAACGCTAATCCATTGGGCTATAAAGGTTATGTTTTGGAAGATCAATCAGGCACTTTAACTAAGCTTACCAATCTAGGTAGTAATTATATAAATTCAGGTGACACGGCAGGAACGAATCCGGATGTATATTTTGCGTTCAAGTCAGGTACTGAACTTATTTTTAAACTCAAGCATAATCAGTATTTGGTGTTTACTGAGTTGCCGGTGGGCACCAAATACACTGTGGCGGAGGTAGCGGCTCCAACTAGAAGTTTTTCTCAGTATTTAGCCAGAGCAAGTGTTATCTATAATGGCGGAGAAGCACAACTCACACAAGCTAGCGATGAATCGGAAAACCTTGCTTTGCCCAACACAGACGTGCCTCAAAAGTATTTGTATGTTGGCGAAGTCAAGAGTTGCGCGGAATTTACAAATCATCGAACTGTTTTTCCTGTTACCGGTATTAAAATAAACGACCTCCCCTTCCTTGGCTTAATCGCCATAGCAATACTTGCCTTCGCGGCTTATATCACCCTCAAACTGCATAGAAGAAGGCTATACAATTAGGAAGATTGAGATGTAGAATATGAAAACTGGCGTAGCGGCTGGGGTTAGGGTTATACGGTTGATTAACAGTGTGGTGGATACGGCTTTGCTCATCCTTATTTTGCTGCTGATCGTCTTCGGCTGCTACGCCATTTGGGATTCCGAACATGTATTTGTAGCTGCGCAGGCTACACAGTATGAAATATATAAACCAACCGTAGAAAGGGAAGAGCATTCCTTTGCCGAACTGAAAGAGCTCAACCCGGAAGTTATAGGCTGGCTTACGGTTTATGGGACGAGTATCGATTACCCGCTTACGCAAAGTACGGATAACTGGAAGTATATCAACACCGACGCGCTGGGGCGCCATTCGCTTTCCGGTGCGCTCTTTTTAGACAGTAAATGCTCCGCCGATTTTTCAGAGTTCAGCAGTATCATTTACGGGCATCATATGGAAAAAAAGGCGATGTTTGGGGAACTGGGCCAGTTTGCCGAAGCGGAATATTTTGCGCAGCATAAATACGGCATGTTGTATTTTGAGGGCGCGGAACATGGCTTGGAATTTTTCGCCTTTGTGCATACCAGCGCCTATGACAGCACGGTTTTTAGAACGGGCATACAAGAACCTGAAGAGCGGGAATCTTTTGGCAAGCTGCTAAGTCAAAGGGCTATGCAGAGCCGCGATATTGAGCTTGACCCGGCAGACCGCCTGGTATTACTCTCCACCTGTTCGGAAATTACCACTAATGGACGCAGCATTTTGGCGGGGAGGATAGTAGATGAGCTGTTTACAGATGTATTTAAAGAAAATGAGACAGATAGCACGCCGACAAATATAGCGGCAATAGATGCTGTTGTTAATTTATGGCAACAAGCGGCCTGGTGGGCCAGGATTATTGCCATAGCATTACCCCTGTTATTGCTGGCGGCTCTGGCGGCTCGTAAAGGCTATGTTCACAAGAGGAAAGATGAATGGATATACTTAAAAAAACCAAACAAAAAAGGCTGATAGCGGCAGCGTCTTTGCTCATAATTTGCCTGCTGCCCAGCGGCGGCGTTAAAGCCCGGGCAGCCGATACGGCGGAAGTTATGCTGCAGGTGGAGCAGTTCTTTAGCGAAAGCGGGGCTCAGGCGGCGCCCGGCTCAACTTTCAGCTATCTTTTAAGCCCTTTGAATAATGTTAATAACCCTCTGCCTATTGGCAGCGGCGTAGCCGGTTATGCTTTTAGCGTAACGGGCACGGCTTATCGGGATATCGGCCCGCTCAGCTTTACTCAAGAGGGCTTTTATACCTATGAAATGAAGCATACCACAGCAGAGCAGGCCGGCTACACTTATGATATGGAAGTATATAAGCTGGAGATTATGGTAGAGAGCGATTTGACTTTTACCATAGTAGCCTGGAAAAAGAATAATGAAAAGGCGGGGGCTCTGGAATTTTGGCATTCCTATAATTATCAGCAGGGCTTATTGCCCAGCGACCCCGCAGATATGATAGACCCGCCGCTGGTGAAAACAGTTTCCGGCCTTCCACCTAGCGACAGTGTTTTTACTTTCCGGCTTAGCGCGCAAAATCAACAAAACCCTATGCCAGCCGGGAGCGTTAACGGGGTAAAGATAGTAAAAATAGCCGGAGCGGGGCAATCTTCTTTTGGTACTTGGAGCTATACGGAAGAAGGCGTATACTATTATACGGTGCGGGAAGAAAACAGCGGCGTCGCGGGTTATACTTACGATAATACTGTTTATACCATTACGGATACGGTAACGGCACAAAATAATAAACTGGTGGTGGAGCGCGTTGTTACCAATAACAGTAACCGGCGGGTCAGTTCTTTAAGCTATATCAATTCCTACAAATCCGGCGGCGGTGGTGGTGGTGGTGGCGGGGGCGAAGTTCCGGAAAAAGAAAAACCGCCCGGCATAACCGACCCCGAAAAACCGCCGGGTACGACAGGGCCTACCCCTCCGCCGGAGGAACCGCCCCCCACGCAAGAACTCCTTCCCGAAGAAACGCTGCCGCCCCAAGAGATCAAGCCCCCCGCTGTTTCCCGGCCCGGCAATAATTTGCAGGAGGATGGCGAGGATTATCTGGAGCTGGGTGAAGACGGCGTACCCATCGGCAGATGGCATTATGATGAAGAAGAGCAAATATGGATATTCGAAGAATTTCCGCCGGAGGGCGGGTGGCCGCAGACCGGCGACGAATCTCGGGCAATGCTTTACGCTATACTTTTTGGCTTGGCAGCTCTTACAGCCCTGGGCAGCACCGGGTATTTGCTGAGCAGCGGGAAAAAGATACGCTAGCGCCTAAAGATTCCCGCCTGGCTAAAAGAAAGAGAACAACGGCTTCGTTGATGCTGGCTGTATCTCTTGTAGTGATGCTGATATTCGGCGCAAAATTGCTGGCTTTGCGGCAGGAGTATAGGGAAGGTGAACAAAGCTATAAAGAGCTGGCTGCGCTGGCGCGTCATGCCGGCGTCGCGTCCGCTGTTTTTACGGCAACTTTAAATGAAGAACCGCCGCAAAGCGGCGCGCCGGCAACATTTGACCCTGCCGCAAGCATCGATTTTGCCGCCCTCTGCGCTATTAACCCCGATACGGCGGCTTGGCTATATAGCCCGGGTACGCCTATAGATTACCCGGTAATGCGGGCTAAAGATTACGATTATTATCTGCGCCGTTTACCGGATGGCGCTTATAATAGCAGCGGTTCTTTATTTATTGACTATAATTGCGCGGCAGATTTTTCGCAAAAACTGACTGTGGTGTATGGGCATAAAATGAAATCCGGGCAAATGTTCGGCTCTTTGGCTCAATATAAAAAACAAGCTTATTATACGCGGCATCCTTTTATGTATTTGTATAGTGAACAGGGCAATTACCGCGTCGATTTGCTTTACGGCTGTGTAATAGGCGCCGGAGAATGGCGGGAACGGGCTTTTATGTATGAGGATAATTTAGAATCGCTACTCAGCTACGCCGCCTATAATACGACTTTTAACGGGGATATTCAATATCAAGCCACCGATAAACTGCTGGCGCTTTCTACTTGTTCCTATGAATTTGAAGATGCCCGCTATGTAGTTATTGGCGTTTTACAAACGCTATAAAAATAAAAATCTTTTAAATTTAGAAAGGGGTGTATTTATGAACGAAAAGTTTTTGCTTTGCGAGGCTTGCGGTAATTTAATTGGCCGCATACACGATGCCGGGGTAGAGATGGTATGCTGCGGTACTCCCATGCAGGAATTAATAGCCAATAGCGGCGATGCGGCCAAAGAAAAACATGTGCCGCAAGTAAGCTGCGAGGGAACAACGCTGCGGGTGAAGGTGGGCGAAGTTCTGCATCCTATGACAGAAGAGCATCATATTTCCTGGGTATTTTTAGAAACACAACGGGGCGGCCAGCGTAAAAACCTGAAGCCAAACGAAGAACCGGATATTTCATTTGTGTTAGCCAATGACGAAGCCGTGGCGGCGTATGCCTATTGTAATTTGCATGGGCTATGGAAAGCTGAATTATAAAGCTACCGTAGCGCGGTTTTGTTTAAGACAAGAAAATTTGATCTGTACTTATGTAAGAAAAAGGCGTCCGCTTAAATTTTGGCGGGCGCTTTTTGTGAGGCAATGTATGCAGCCATTTTATGCAGCCTAAAGCAATACAACTAAAACATACATTGCCGACTTTTGCTACGCAAAACCTCAGCAAATGCACTAGCTAAAGCTTCGTCACGCTTTTCTTCACACTCTTTCCTCTGGCATCTTGCGGGCAAAACCCGCGTTAGATTATTAAGCGAATTTACTTCACCCTATAGTTGTCGCTTACGATCAAGTACAGTACCCTGTTCAGGATATTGTACTTGATCATACAGATTTTTCTAACTTATGCCTATCTAAATATTTGGTATTTTTTCTATCACCTCATGTGTTAATAGGTTGTAATAATACCAGTCTCCATCCTTTGCTTCCATAAGAACCTTTATTAAAACATCTTTTTTTTCTTTTGTCAATTCCTGGGTATTTAGGTCATAGACATACCATTCTTCATCATCTGCGTACATATAAACATACGACAATACTGCCTCACCTGCCGCCACCTCAAATATCATTATCGTCCAAACCCCTGTAGATAATTTGATGATTTTCTTCCATGTCGTTACATCGGTTTTTTCATATGTTGTAATTA
>WRKD01000164.1 GCA_009778255.1 Bacillota bacterium | reverse complement strand
CATTGAAGCCCCTGCTGTCTAGAATAATCTTAATATCTGGTATGCTAAGTTGTTTTTTACGGAAACTTACGATAAGCTCCACTAAATCGGAATCCCGCTTCTGCTGAGGTCGTCCCATTTTCAACCCCCGTAAACAAATTATAATGATTGGTGCTTATACTTATATCCGTGAAAATCCGTAATATCTTCATATGGAGCAAGGTTCCGATAAAATTTTTACCTATTTCTTCTTGACAAGATTTGCATACTGATATATAATAGCTATATCAGATATATGAGGTGGTCGAGTGTTAGTAAAAATTGATGTCTACGCAGAGAAGCCAATTTATGAGCAACTGCGCGACAATATAATTATCGGCATAGCGTCAGGGCAGCTTGCGGAGGGCGAATCCCTGCCATCGGCCCGTAATCTTGCTGCCGATTTGGGAGTGAACTTCCACACGGTAAATAAAACATATGACTTATTACGCGGCGCTGGCTATATCGTAATGGACAGGCGGACGACGGCGATTGTCGCGGCTAAAAAGACGGGTAACTTAATATCTACAGCCCTTTCCGAGAAACTTACTATGTGCGTGGCAGAGGCTATTTGCGACGGCGTTGATGAAAAGGCGTTTGCTGAAGTCTGCACTGAGTATTACCGGAAAATTAGAGGAGGAATTTACAGTGACTGACCTTAATGTGTTTTTATTCATAATGAACATCTGCGTCATAATGTTTTGCAGCGCTTTGTTACCAATCATACCACTTTTAACACGCAAATCTTTCCTGTTTGGCGTTAAAGTACCGCCGGAGGTGCAGAACACCGACGAAGTAAAAGCTTTGAAGAAAAATTACGTTATCTCAATGATTATTGGCGTGATAGTCGTCTTGGCGGCTTCAATATGGCAATATGTAACCGCGCCGAATTATACGATTTTTTCCGTCCTGTATTTACCGCTTGCGTTAGTTGCTATACAGATGTTCGCTTTCGTACCTAATCACAGCAAGACGATGGCGTTAAAAGAACGTCTTGGTTGGAACGTCCCCGAAATTGTTTTCGCAGATACCAAAGAGACTTTTACGCGTGGCAACCTCTCTGCCATGCCCCATTTTTGGTATGTTATATCTCTCCTACTCGTATTAGTATTATTTGTTATCGCCTTGGTAAGATACCCAGCGCTGCCCGATTCCATACCAACGCATTGGGGCGTCAACGCACAGCCGGACATTTGGAAAGATAAAAACCCGGGCGTCGTCCTGTTTATGCCGCTTTTTAGTCTTGGCATGGTAGTGCTTATGTGGCTTTGCGGAATTCTCATCGAAAGAGCGAAACTGCAAATTGACCACAATGAACCGGTGAAATCATTTGCCCAACATAAAAAATATCGCCGCCTTATGGGGCATGGGATTGGCGCAATGACGGTGAGCGTGGTTGTGACATTCGCAATCACTTTTATGCAAAGCCTGTTCGTCGGGTTTAATGCCCCCCTACTGCTTCTACTTGCGCCGGTTCTCGTAGTGACTGTTTTACTTTGTGTCGTTGCCGTCAGAGCGGGGCAAGGCGGCGTATTCTTAAAAGTGGAAGTTCCGAATACGCCCGTTGATAGCGGCAACATTGCCGCCAACAACGCAATGAGTGACGATAAATACTGGGCGTGGGGGCTGTTCTATCACAATCCGAACGACCCTGCCTATTTTGTTGGCAACCGTTTCGGTATAAATATCGGGTTCAATTTTTCGCGCTTGCCTGTGAAAATCGGCTTGGCGGTGTGTTTCGTTTTGCTTGTCGGAACCTACGTTTGGATGACTATCTTATTCGCATCATATATGTGAAAAGATATTTGAAATTATACCCAGGCAGTCCTTCGTTCACTCTCCTTTTCTCAATTATCCCATTTTTAGCTTGGATGATTTTTCAGGCTGCAGCCATGGATGATATAGTACTAGAATATTGGCTGCTAAACAATAGTTTAGCAGCCAATATTTTCTGGATATATAGTATAAGCAGAAGCAATTAAATATTCTTATTTTAGCGAAGGCCGCATTAGTTGAAGATATCGATATCATCAGCTCCTGCATAATCCCAGATAACCAAGCCAAATCTGGCATATACCATAAGTAAATCGATATCGTCAATAAAGCCGTCTGCATTCAAATCGCAAGCCGGATTATAACGTGGGTCATTAATATCTACCCCTTCGTCTATCAGTTCCATGATCATCATTAAATCTTTATTCTCAATAATCAAATCGCCATTACAGTCGCCGCCCCATAGATTAAATATACCATTATCTTCTGTGCCCGGCGGTCTCAGTACAACAGTATCTGGTAAAGAATCGGAGATGGTGACTTTCATAGCCCTTGTCAAATATCCAGGACGCCTAATATATAAGATATACGAACCCAGGGGAACATTTTCTATAGTGAATTTACCTAAGCCATCTAAGTTTTGTAATACTGTATAGGTGCTTAAGGCAGCCGGTGCGGCTGTGAGGAAAGTAGATCTTAGCTCAACAACAATATCATGCTTTTGCAGAAAATCTGTTTCCCCCAAATCATTAGTAGCCATGGGCGAAACAAAGCCAATAACCGTTCTTCCCTTTAGTGGGTTGTTAAATTTAAAGGTAGTTTTGTCAATAATATTACCTTCATTGTCGAAAAGAGTTGTCTTGCCAAAAGAAATTGCTACAGTATATGTTTCATCGTTCATATGGTAGCGGCCTTCGTAAGCAGCCGGCATAAATGTTTCTGCCAGTGAGTAAGTGTGTCCGGAAGGAATGTTCGCAAATGAAACTGCGCCTGTTCCTACAGCAGAGTTTGTGAAAAGAGCATGATCCGCCTTGTTTTGGTTAGTCAGCTTAAAGCTGCAGCCGGGTAGTGCGGTGGTTTCACCGCCCACTTTTGTAAAGGTTAATGATCCACCCGCATAGCCTTTTACCGCCGGTATAGCAAAATCGCCTACCAATAAATCGCTGGTGATTAGGGAATCTTCCACCATAACATAGGTTAGCTGGGTGGTTTTATTGGTGGGATAGGCTGCTCCCGCAATAAAATTATCGGTTGTGTTATCTAAGCGTATTCTATAGGTATATGTGTAGGTATAAATATCATTAGCAAAAGAATCGGCTTTTGCTTTTCTTAAATCCCAAAACAGCGTATTATTTTGAAAATCTAATAATCCGCTGGCTTTATCTTCCCCACTGATGTTTGAGATAAAATCGATATTTGCTCCCATAGGGTCGGTAACAATCCAAGCTTGTGCCCATTGCTCGATGCGTTTGGCAATAGCGGCAAAAACTTTATTAAGATCTTCGGCATTTTGTGATGTATACGCATAAGTGGGGTTGGTAGCTATGGTATTCCTTAACCAATTAGTTGGGGCGGCGGAACCGAAAGCAATGGTATATAGATAAGAAGTATATTTGGTATAACCCGAAAAACTGGTGAGGTTTTTTACAGTATTCGCCATAGTTTCGCTGAGCGCAATTGCTTGAGGATCAAACCCATAACCTGGCCCGGAACTGCCAATAACCGTTACACCGGTGTTGTATCGTACATCATTGGTCAACATAGTATACTTATTGGCTTCGCCATCTGAGAACAAAACCACAGAACGGTTATCTATAACCGTATTGTTTTTTCCTCGCGGCAGAGCTTCAGTGCGCAGAAGATTACGGGCTAATTGCAAACCACCTGGCAGAAAAGTAGCGCCCTCACCCGGCAAGTTTTGTATATAAGTGTTGATGATCTGCCGGTTAGTATTATTTGTGATATCTGTCCAGCTATAGAGAAGCTTGGCATCTGTTTCAAAAGTAACCAGAGCTACATAGCGGGCGGAATCTCCAGCCTCTGCGGCTAAGCTATTGATGAAATTCTGCGCCGATGTTCGTAAAGCCGGCATATAATCTGTATTAGCATCGTTGATACCGCCCATGGAACCTGAAATATCCAATACAAGAATGACTGCTGCGTCTGCGGAGGTAGATACCTGCGAAATATCTACGGAAGTTTTTACGGTAAGTGTTAAATCGAATTCATTTTCAATATTTGTACCTGCTATGCTTTTTTCTACAGAGACAACGGAGTTTTGTCCAAGCACAGGATTTGTGGGGACTTCGTATCCACTGCTATTATAGTGACGCGAGCGCCCACGGATAACTATTTGTTCATCTGAAGCGCCTAAAGATTGTAATTCCCATATAGCGTATAGAATGACGTTTGCGTTGCCGATACTTATGGTAGCGCCTGGTTGAAAGGGTGCTTCAGTTGCCGAGGAGGATAAAGCCCAGCCTAGGAAATTGTAGCCGCTGCGGATAGGTATTATAGTGCTGATGGTTGGGTAAGTATTTTCAGGGATTCCCATCTGTGGCGGGGGCGCATTACTGCCTCCATTAGCATCGTAGGAAAGGCAATATGAATGCACGATCTGTGCTTGCCACACAGCATACAGTATTATATTGGTTGTGCCAATATAAATGAACCCACCTGCAGGATACTGTGGAGAGGTGGCATTTTTGTCTGTGGACCAGCCTAAAAAGTGATAATTATTGCGAATGGGTTCTGTTGAGCTTATTACAGCGTAGGCATTAGCGGAAAGACCTGTTTGAGGGCTTGGCGCGCCACTGCCGCCATTAGCGTCGAAAACCAGGGAATATGTTGTTACCGCTAATTCTGCCCATACGGCATATAGTGTTATATCACTGTTGCCAATATATACAATTCCACCTGCAATAAACTGTGGGTTTGTAGCTTGCGAGTTTAAGGCCCATCCTAAAAAGCGGTAATTGACGCGGGTTGGCACTACTGTGCTGATATTAACATAATTATTAGCCTTTAAACCCGTTTGTGGGTTAGGCGCGCCATTTCCGCCATTGGCATCGAAAGAAAGGGTGTATGTTGCCGCCATTTCAAGCCACACCGCATAAAGTGTGATATTGCTTGTTCCAATATAAATATAGCCTCCCGCAAGATATTGCGGATTTGTATTCTCTCGGTTAATAGCCCAGCCTAAGAAGAGATGATTGTTACGGGTAGGTACAGTTGTACTGATAGAGGCATAGCTATTGGCAGGGAGTTCTGTTTGAGGGCTTGGCGCGCCACTGCCGCCATTAGCGTCGAAAGAGAGGGTATATTTAACAGGAGCAGGCGCATATTCCCATATTGCGTATAGTGTAATATCGCCGCTACTGCCGATGCCGATGCTGGTTCCCGGTTGATAGGGCGCATAAAGCGAAGTGGGGAAGGTAGCCCAGCCTAAGAAATTATAGTTTTCCCTAGTTGGTTTTATAGTGCTGATAGGCGGGAAAGTATTGGCGGGAATACCTGTTTGCGCCGGGGGCGCGCCGCTTCCGCCATTTGCATTGTAGAAGAGAGTGAATTTAGCAGGAGAGGGTGCATATTCCCATACAGCGTATAGTGTTAAATCTCCGCTGTTGCCAATGCCGATGCTGGTTCCCGGTTGATAGGGCGCAAAAGACGAAGTTGGAAAGGCAGCCCAGCCCAGAAAATTATAATTCTCCCGCGTAGGAGTTATAGTGCTGATAACCGGGAAAGTATTGGCGAGAATACCTGTCTGCGCCGGGGGCGCGCCACTCCCACCATTTGCATTATAAAAGAGGGTGTATTTGACAGGGGTGGGTGCATATTCCCATACTGCGTATAGCGTTATATCTCCGCTGTTGCCAATGCAGATGCCCGTACCCGGTTGATAAGGTGCAAAAGACGAAGTGGGAAAGGTAGCCCAGCCCAGAAAATTATAATTATCCCGCGTTGGTTTA
The DNA here is from genome assembly GCA_009778255.1 of Bacillota bacterium. Classification (GTDB taxonomy): domain Bacteria; phylum Bacillota; class Dehalobacteriia; order UBA4068; family UBA4068; genus WRKD01. The sequence goes on along the minus strand of WRKD01000164.1, from coordinate 5,654 downwards.
ATAGTGCTGATTACCGGGAAAGAATTGGCCGGGACATTTGTTTGCACAGGGGGCGCTCCACTTCCGCCATTTGCATTGTAGTAGAGGGTATAACTAATAGTTTGCGGCAGCGGCATTTTAGCAAAAGAGACAGCCGGGCTTGATGTATACTGACCTGTGGCGCCCGAAAAACCCCACCATACCTGAGTGCTTTTAAATAAATTATTAACATCAGAAATATATAAGCTGGAGGTTTGTCCCGTTCCTTCGAAGTAATAAGAAAGGATTCCACCCAGCATTTGGCCAACTTGCTGAGGCTTCCATTCAATTGTTAGGTCATACCACACATCTCTTGCATTAAACCACTGGGTGTTGTAATGGTCACTTGCGGATATGCGGCTATTGCTGGGCATAATAAAAGCACAATGGCTATTGTAGCCGGCTTGATAAGGGTCTGTAGAAGACCAGGTGGCGTCGGCATTATAATAAGTATCGAATTCAATTACTAATGAATTTTTTATATAATTAATACCATAAACTCCTAACCCCGCACCGCTATCTGCTACGGCTTCAATGCCCCTGGCGTCGTTGTGCAAAACAAAGGCCAGTCCGTCGGCAATGGTTCCTGAGTAACCAGCATTATGCCCCAGATAAATAGATTGAATACTGGTGAAAGGCTTACTGAGGTCGAGCTTATTTTTTGACCATAATATACCGTACCTATAAGTAGCTTCCGGAGTTAATCTAACAGTATTCGGATAACCGCTACTATTAATAGTAGCGTAACCTTTTAGGTCAAATGACGAATCGATAGGTGGACCGGTTGGCTCAATGGCAAAGGCATTGGCGCAAAAGAGTAATAGCATGGCGATTATTATTGCTGCTGTCAATACATTAAGCTGGTATTTTAGTCTGTGATTCATGATAATTATTCCTCCTTCTAATTGTTATAAAAAATTAATACATATTCCTACTAGGTTTATATGTTATATGAATTATATAATATTTTATGCGAAAAAGCAATTCTATTTTACTCAAATCGCGTAATAGTTTTGCCTGTTAGAGTGAAAGATGTGTAGAATGGTAGAGTGAGAGAATGACAGCTGTAATGACAATATTTGTTAAAAAGCATCTATATTAACCCTTTATACATTGAATAAAGTAGAGGCGACCGCCCCCAGTCACCTCTACGTAACCATCCCCCGTAACATCCGGCCTGAATACAAACCCCATGCATATTACCCTGGTTTTACGAAAATGATAAATTATACAAACTGAAATAATACTGATTGGCCTATACAAAGTACTCAGTCTATGATAAAATAGAGGCCGGAGGCAAGCGGCCAGAGTTTTGAGCAAACGGCGAGGTGCTGTTTGCCCTTATTTATATGTTCATATATTCTCATAACAGGCGGGGGCTGGGAATGTACTTAAAATGTATCGAAATGCTGGGCTTCAAATCTTTTCCCGGTAAGACTAAAATATCCTTCGAAGAAGGTATATCCTGCATTGTCGGGCCCAACGGAGCGGGCAAATCCAATATATCCGACGCCTTACGCTGGGTACTGGGGGAACAGAGCGCGCGGAATTTACGCGGGGGCAAGCAGGAAGATGTAATCTTTGGCGGTAGCAAAAAACGCAAGGCCTTGGGTATGGCCGAAGTTACCTTGACTTTGGATAACAGCGACGGACTGCTGAATAAGCCGTATACGGAAATCGCCGTGACCCGCCGTACCTTTCGCGGAGGCGGGGGGGAGTTTTATATCAATAATCAGGCTTGCCGCCTGAAAGATATACATGATCTGTTCGTGGATACAGGCGTGGGGGTTGAGGGCGTTTCTTTGATCAGTCAGGGTCGCGTTAACGAGCTCATCGCCGCCAAGCCGGAGGAACGCCGCGCCGTGGTGGAGGAAGCGGCGGGTATCGTTAAGTACCGCAACCGTAAGCGCGAAGCCATGCGCAAATTAGACGAGACAGAGCGCCATCTGGAACGGGTGAGTGATATAATCGGCGAACTCACGGGGCGTATCGAGCCTTTGCGCTGTCAGGCGGAACAGGCCGAACTGTATCTGACCCAGCGGGAGGAAGCGGATAAATGCGCCATAACCCTGGCCGTGCGCCTGCTCAGCGAATTCGAGGATAAACTAAAGCAGCAGACAGGCTTGATTGAACAAAGTGATAACGCTCTTCTGGCTGCGGATACGCGTCGGTTATCTCTGGCTGCCCAACGGGAAGAATGGCGCAGCGAGCAGGCCCGCTTAGATGAGGCGGCTGCGGCTTTGGCGAAGCGCTTCTATGAATTGCAGGGGCAGGTGGAGCGGGAAGATGCCGCGCGGGCGGTGACGGAAGGGCAGCTAGAACATGCCCGGGTAAACACGAGGCGTTTAAATTTCGAGTTGGCTGAGTTAGATAAAGTGGAAAAAGCCCGCCGGGATGAGGCTCGGGCTTTGACCGGTCATGTGAGAGCCACCGAACAAGAGGTGGAGGAATTACTGGCCTTGGTTAACGAAGGCTTATGCGGCGAGGAAGAACGCCGCGCGGCGTTGGCTTACCTGGAGCAGAAAGTTGCTAAAGTTCGAGAGCAAGCTTTCGACGCTGCCAACAGCCTGGCTCAAGGGCGCAATCAACTGCATTACCAGCAGCAATTGGCGGAAAAGAACCACGCTGCCGCAGCGCGCCTCAAGGCGCAGCGGCAGGAGTTAACGGATAATATAGCACAATCTGCAACTCGCTCGGGGGAGATACAACTCTTAAAGCAGGAATTGCATGATCAAGCAGAAGAGGAACGGCGTGAATTGGCGGAGCAACAGCAGGGAGTCAAAAACCATAACGACGCCGTAGGAGAGTTAGCTGCCGCCGAAACAGAGCTGCGTTACCGCGCCCATGCTTTAAGCGTGCGCGTGAACATGATGGAAGATATGCGTAAAAACTACGAGGGTTTTTTCCCCGGCGTGCGCGCTATCCTCACAACTAAAAATAAAGGCGAAGCCGCCCTTTCCGGCCTGATAGACGTGGCAGCCAATCTACTTACAGCACCTCCCAAATATCAGGTGGCGGTAGAAACATACCTGGGGGCTTCCCTGCAAAATATAGTCAGCCGGACTCAGCAAGCGGCGCGGCAGGCTATAGCATACTTGAAAGAAAAAGAGCTGGGCCGAGCCACCTTTTTACCCTTAGACGCGCTGAAGGTGCGCCCCAAGGCCGATATTCGGGCCGTCAGCGGTAGGCCGGGCGTGCATGGTCTAGCCTCTGAGCTGGTGTCTTGTACGGATGAAATACGCCCAGCCGCCGATTTTCTCCTCAATCAGCTGCTAGTGGTGGAAGATATGGCCACAGCGGTCAAAGCCGCCAAGGAACTGGGGTATCGCCATCCTGTGGTAACTTTGGAAGGGGATATGGTAAATCCCGGCGGTAGCCTTTCCGGGGGCAGCCGCGCCCAAAAAGGCGGCGATCTACTGGGGAAGAGCCGGGAATTGATGGAAGCTCAGGCAAAGCTAAAGCAATTGAAGCTGGAACTTAATCAAGGGGAACTTAAACTGCAAGAAGCGCGGGATCATCTTTCCGCTTTAACCGTGCTAGCGGAGGATATATCTGCCCACTTACAGGAAATTGCAAATCAGCAATATACCCTGACCCACGAAGAAGAGAGCCTAGCTAGAGAGCGGCAAACACTGTCTCGGCAACTGCTTGCGCTGGATAATGATCTTGCTTCTCTTGCCGATGAATCTACACTTATAGAAGAGCAGCAACGTGAATTGACAGAACAATTAAACGAAGCGGCAAGTGAGGAACAGGCGCTTACAGTTCGTTTAAGCGAGCTGACAACACAATTGGCTGCGCAAAGCAATGAATGGGAAGGGGAAAAAGAGGATATCAACCGTCAGCGTGTGGAACTGGCTGCACGTGAGCAAAAACTAGTGGGGCAGCGTAAATCTCTGGAACGTATAGAAACGGAAATTGACAATATCCATTGGGATCAAGAAGAAAAATCTGCCGATTTAACCCACTGCCAGGAGGAATTAAGCCAACTTCAAACAACTCTGGAAGCTACACAATCCCATTTGGTGGATCTGCGGGAAGCTCTTATAGGCGCCGAGCAGGAGATGGAACAGGCCCGCCATGGCCTGGCTGCGGAGACGGCCCGTATTGCCGAAGTGGAAAAAGAGGAAAAAGAGCTATCATCACGCTGTGGTGAATTGCGGGAGCAACTGCATCAACAGGAAATAAAGAAAGCGCGCATGGAGGCGGATTGTGAAAATGAGCGCGCCAAGCTCTCCGAACAATTCAATATGACGCTAGCGGAAGCATCAGAATGCCCGCAAGCGGAGGGTAGCCGCACAGCGCTCTTAACCCGCCTGCAGCAACTTAAAAAAGAGATGGCCACCTTGGAGCCGGTAAATATCGCCGCCATCGAGGAATACCGAGAGGTTACGGAGCGTTATCTCTTCCTTACCAGCCAGCGCGCCGATCTACTACAGGCTAGAGAGCAGCTGGACACGGTGATAGTAGAAATGGATTCCATCATGAGCAGCCGTTTCCGTCAGGCCTTTAACCGGCTCTCCGAAGAATTCGATAAATCCTTCCGCCGCCTCTTCGGTGGCGGTCAAGCCGCCTTGATTCTTACAGAACCGGAAGAAATCCTCTCCACAGGCGTGGAGCTCAGCGTAACTCTACCCGGTAAAAAAATCATTAACTATAACCTGCTCTCCGGTGGAGAAAAAGTGCTGATCGGCATTGCCTTGATGTTCGCTGTAATGGCAGTGCGCCCCTCTCCCTTCATTCTCATGGATGAAGTAGACGCGGCTTTAGACGAAGCCAACATCGACCGTTTTACCACCTACCTGCGGGAACTCTCCCAACGCGCCCAATGCGTAATGATCTCCCACCGCCAAAGCACTATGGAAGCGGCGGACAGCCTATGGGGCGTGACCATGGAGGAAGAAGGAGTGTCGAAATTACTGTCCGTGCGCTTGCAAGGGCAAGGGATAGCGTGACGGGCTGCTACTCAGCCCGAATGCTGAGTGTTGAGTGTTGAATGCTGAGTGAGGGATACTGTGTGTGTAGTGCAATGAAAGAATTACCTGTTAGAAAACATCTTCGGTTGAAGGGATATGATTATAGCCATAATGGTGCATATTATATTACAATATGCGTGAAAGATAGGCATGAATTGTTGGGTAAAATCGCCGTAGGGGCGACCGCCCCCGGTCGCCCGTTGGTTGAATTGCCCGAACCGCCCCCGGTCGCCCGTTGGTTGAATTGCCCGGACCGCCTCCGGTCACCCGTCGATTGAATTATATTTGGTTTCAAATACAAACAACCAACAAAAAGGAGAACAATCATGGGCCTATTCTCACGTTTGAAAAAAGGTTTGGCAAAAACACGCGCCGGGTTGATGGATTCTCTGGCGGGCATATTCAGCGGGCGGGTGGATGAAGAATTTTATGAAGAATTGGAAGAAGCGCTGATCGTGGCCGATGTGGGGGTGCAGACAGCGGTGGAATTGGCAGAGCGTTTGCGGGAGCAGGCCAAACGGGAACATATCAAGGAACGCGGAGAATTGTGGCAGACCCTGCGCGCCGCCATGACCGAAATGCTGCAAATAGAAGGCGCGGGGCAGCTTGCGCCGCAGGCGGGGCGGCTGAATATCTTCATTATCACCGGCGTGAACGGAG
>WRKD01000163.1 GCA_009778255.1 Bacillota bacterium | reverse complement strand
GGGATCCCAACCGCTGAATGCAAATGTGTACTGTGCGGTCGCAGTCTTGGTCGGTTCAGCTTTCTTGTAGCTCGGCATATCGCCATAGTAATAGTTTTCAGTATCTAATACAGTGCCGTCTTCATCTACCCAGGTTACTTTAAAGATCACTTTCTTATAAAAGACCTTGATCACTTCTCCATTATTAACGTCACATGGCAACTCGTGATCGATAGAATCTTGCTCATATCCAGTTGGTGCTAAATTACTAACAGAAATTACTTCAATGGTAGTCGCGTTGACCCAAACATCTACAGGTTTATACTCTTCTGCAAATGGAATTGTTTCGTCAATACGATAATGCTCAACTGTATAGCTCAGTTTTTTTGTTTGAGTGGGATCTTCTTCCCATACTGCAAATAAATCAAGATCCTCATTGATTTCAATCTCATCATCCAAGTCATATATATTACCGTCTTTATCCACCCAATGGCTAAACTTATACCCCAATTTTTCCGTATCCCCAATTCCTTTAATGGTAAATGTTGCAAAATCATCTCCCAAAACCTGTTTAAAATCAAGGTCAATTGCGTTATCTGATTCTATCTCATCATAATAAGTCACCTTAATCAATCCAACTATCTTTAGTTCTGTGCCGTTAATCACACTGTTGCCTGTTCCATTACCTACCCATAGCTCTAGCTTATTCTGCTCGCTAACAATGACATCTCTAAATACTATTAAGTCAAACACATTATCTTTCTTTATACTTTTTAATCCAGGAATACCTGTTTCAGAATATGTCTTAATTAGTACAAAGGGGGAGCCATTAAGCTTTGAGTTATTATTAAGTGAATTTGAAGGATTCCTATCTACCAGAACATACACACCATCAATATCTTGCCATATTGCTATTAGCGCGTTGTTTCCGCTTGTTGAATTAGTAAATGTTGCATCTAGTTCTATAGCTGAAGCAGGTAAATCAGCTGGTCTTACTCCTATCATTCCCGCAGATGCTACAATTGGGATAATAAGGCAAATCGTTAATAGGGCTATTACTGTAATCGCTATATATTTCTTTTTCATTTTTTAATCCTCCATTTTAAATTTTATTTATTTATAATATTTTTATTATGCCTCTTTTTTTCTGGAGTTGTGGTTCTCCCTTTTCCGCCGGAGGTAAAACTTTTATTATGTTTTACCTCCCGGCATTAGCCGCTATTTTGCTTTTACCAATAGCCGGCTTTCAACTTTACGCCGTCGTGCTTTTTTTAAGCGGCGGCTTTTTTAAAACTTAATTTTGGTTAGAATATAAAATTTTCATCTTTCTCCCCCAATGCGGGCTCAAGCCCGCTGCTGTCAGGTGCTAGATGTCTGTTGGACTTGAAAAGCACTATCTTTATAGAAGCTTTTCTTTTTTTAATTATCCCCCCTTCACTCTCTTTTCTGAATCTCCCCCTATTAACGCGGGCTTTACCCGCTTTATGCCTCAATCGTGATGATAAATTGGTGTGAAAAGCAAACAATCGCTTTTCTGTGGCTCAAAACCTCTCCCCCCTTGTACATCCCCCCCCAAACCAGATTATTTAATATCACAAATAGTGAAAACTCTCAAATTCATTAATAATATTCGTGAAGCATAAACCATTTTTTGGGGTAATTTTTGTAATTATGATAAATTTTCATTAATTTTTTATAAAATATCAAATTAACTTCTACAATATCATGATTATTTACTATTAAATGTATTATCATTTTATGTAGGGCGGTTGCCCTTAAGGTGAATTGGCCTGAAAGGGCAAGAAAATATCCCCTGGGGGACATCGCGCCGCTTAATTTTAAAGGGGTTATAATTTCTTCAGGGCAGTGGGGGTCTTGACAAGGGGGGCCGGCGTCGCTATAATGATTAAGGGTATCTCAAATTACTCCGAATTGCCATATTCACCAGCTACTTTTTCGCCTGGCAAAGCGAAGGAGCTGAAGCGTAGCCTAAAGTTACGTGAAGCGGCGACAACGCAGTCTTGGCGGAAAAAGGGCAGCGAAGATGGTGATGAGTGGGTATTTAGAGGCGCCCTTAAGGAAATGGGAAGATAAAAATGCAGGGTTGGCTTATTGACTTCCGCCCCGTTGGCAATAAACTTGGCTGCATATGATTTTCCTTTTAAAATATATTACTGTGCTTTCTAGTGATGAGCTATTTAAGGAGGGGAAATAGTTTGAATACGTTTATGGCTAAGCCGGCGGATATTGTGAAGAACTGGTATGTGCTGGATGCCGAAGGTAAAGCTTTGGGCCGTTTGGCTACGGAAGCCGCCCGTATACTTAGGGGTAAACATAAACCTATCTTCACGCCGCATTTAGATACCGGCGATTTCGTGATCATCATAAATGCCGAAAAAGTTGTGCTTACCGGCAATAAGCTGAATAAGAAAAAGTATTACCGCCATTCCGGCTATCCCGGAGGGATAAAAGAAACCGTTTACAGCGAATTGATGGAAACTAAACCCACGCTGGCGGTAGAAAAAGCCGTAAAGGGCATGCTGCCCCATAATAAGCTGGGCCGCGCTATAGCTAAGAAGCTGAAAGTTTATGCGGGAAGCGAACATCCCCATGCCGCGCAGCAACCGCGGGTGTGGGAATGGCAACTATAAAGGGAGGAGGAAAATATTGTGGCTAAAGAAATGAAATTCTACGGTACCGGCAGACGCAAAAACGCCATAGCTAAAGTGTGGATAAGCCAGGGCAACGGCGCTATACTTGTAAATGAAAAAGAGCTGGATCAATATTTCGGCAAAAAAACCCTGGAAATGATCGTACGCCAGCCTTTGGAATTGACCTCCACCCTTGGCAAATACGATGTTACGGCTTATGTTAAAGGCGGCGGTATTTCCGGCCAGGCCGGGGCGGTGCGCCATGGTATAGCGCGCGCTTTGGTACAGGCAGATACAGAAATGCGGCCGGCTTTGAAAACGGCCGGGTTTATAACGCGAGACCCGCGTATGAAAGAAAGACGTAAATATGGCTTAAAGAAGGCCCGCAAAGCCAGCCAATTCTCAAAACGTTAATATCTTTGAAAAATATGCACAACAACTTTAGAAAGCGACGAAAAGTCGCTTTCTTTTTTATCACAATGATTATAAAATAGCTTGTTTTGATGCTTATTATAGGATATAATATAAAGCATTGCGGAAACGATATAACACAATTTTTTAGCAGTTCAGTAACGGTAGTTTTTAGCGATATTATTGTCTGATACTGGGATATTTATAAACTTAGGAGGTTAATATAAAATGGAACAAAGAAAACCTTGCATCTTCTTGGTCGACGATAATATCGTACATTTAAATACTGGTAAAGCTGCTCTACAAGCTTTGTATACTGTTATCACCATTCCCTCTGGTGAAAAGCTCTTACAATCTTTAAAAAAGCTTAAGCCGAATTTAATTTTGCTGGATATAGATATGCCCGGCATGAGTGGTTACGATACTATTAAAGCTTTAAAGCTTAATCCGGAAACGGCGGATATTCCCGTTATTTTCCTCACCGGCAAAAACGAAGTAGAAAATGAGCTTAAGGGGCTATCTTTAGGGGCGCTGGATTATATTACCAAACCTTTTTCCCAACCTCTTTTACTTAAAAGAGTGGAATTGCATCTATTATTGCAGGAACAGAAAAATGAATTACGCGAATTTAACGGCAACTTGATCGAAATGGTCAATGAAAAAACCAATGATATATCGTCTTTACAAAACGCCATCATTATCTGGGCGGCGGAAGTAATAGAATTTAGAGATGAAGAAACCGGGCACCATGTAGAGCGCGTACAAAAGTATTTGCAAGTAATGTTGGATGAAATGAAGAATATGCCCTGTTATATAGAAGAGGTTTCGGTATGGGATATAGATGCCTTTTTAAAATCGGCGCTTTTACACGATGTGGGAAAAATCAAAATACGCGATGATATTTTATTGAAAAAAACCCGGCTGACCGATGAAGAACTGGTCAATATGAAACTCCATTCTTTATATGGAAAAGCGCTGATCGAAAGCTTGCAAAACAAAGTGCCTAATCAAACTTTTCTGGAATACGCTAAAATTTTAGCTTACCGGCATCATGAAAAATGGGATGGCACCGGATACCCCGATGGTTTAAAAGGCGAAGATATTCCCTTACAGGCTCGCATGATGTCTATTGCCGATGTATACGACGCCTTGATTTCCGAGCGGCCTTATAAAAAAGCCTTTTCTCACCAGGAAGCTATGGTTATTATTGCCGAAGGCCGCGGCGCGCAGTTCGACCCTCAACTGACCGATTTGTTCATCAAGCTTTCCGACCGCATCCAAGCCATAAGCGAGGGGACAAAAAATGAGTAAGCAAAAGAGCGAAAGGGTATCTACCCTCAATAGATTTATCATATCGATGCTCATTGCCATCACGGCCATTTTCTTACTGATGATAGTGTTTTTGACCAATACTTTGTTCAAGAACAGTATCGATCATGCCAAGGCTATAGATGCCACCAACGCCAGCCAGGTTACAACTTTCTTGAGCGCCAATTTTGAACATATGACTCATTTACTATACATGACCCAGCAATCTTTGTCGGGGCTAGATCTTTACTCGCCCGCAGCGGGCAAAGCTGCCGCCGGTATTTTAACTACTATGATGAAAAACGATTCGAATATCCTCAGCACCTGGCTGGTTTTACAAAAAGGCATCCAGAAAAAAGATGAATACCACATTCAGGAATTTATACGCAATGAGGATAAGATAATTGAATTCATAGGCCCCAATACGGAACAAGAACTAGCCAACCCCGAGAGCTCGCCCTGGTATTATAAGCCGTTGACCACAGGTAAAACATATTTAAATACCACTAATTTCTTCGATTATGGTTTTGGCGAGGGGCCGCATTATGTTATTTCCATAAGCATGCCGATATTTGTGGATAACGAAATCGTTGGCGTGAGCGGCATAGATGTACGCTATGAAGATATTATAGACCTGAACTATAATTTTCAAGACGAACAGGAAATTAATGTTGTAATGCTGCTCAGCCAAGACTTGACTGTTTTAAGCGCATTCAACCCAGAATTGGTCGGCAAAGCTATCGACGATTTGGGCTATGATGATGATGTTTTAAAAAATATGCATGCGGCGGCTCAGCAAGGCCAAGAATACTCCCGGGAAATAGTATCGCCTTTTCTTGGCATAAAAGTATTCTTTTATTTACAGCCGATCATTATCACTTATGCTACAGAGCAGCAATACTTATATTTGATTATATCGACCCCGCTTAAAATTTTACAAGCGGAAGCCAATTATATAGTAATGGTCGTGATCATAGCCAGCTTGCTTTGCCTCTTCTTTTGTATTGGCACGATATTTTTTGGCGCGCGCAGCTTGGTAAGGCCCATACGTATTTTAGCACGCCAAGCGCAGCAAGTCGCTTCCGGAAATTATGATATAGATATTTTTTCGTCCGCCGAAAATAAGCCGCGTTTAAAAAGCGAGATATCTTATTTATGGGACGCTTTTGACGAAATGCTCAGAGCTCAGCAGGATAATTTGCATACAGTTGAAAAACACGTACAAGAACGTACTCGGGAATTAAATAAACTGAATAATTATGTTAAGTTATTAATGGAAAGCACTACCAATATTTCTATATTGACCGATCATAATTTAAGGGTTAAATATTGCAGCGATAATTTTCTGCCGGTGCTCTGTGTGAATGATATCTCGGAAATCAGAAACGAGCCTTTAGATAGCCGTCTGGAAAAATTTGCAGACGCCAATTACGCCAAACGCAGCCGCCAGCGCATGCAGCGTATACTATCCGGAGAAGAAAGCTTCTCGGAAGACGACGCCGTAACCTGGCCTAACGGTACCAGCCGTTTATACCGTATTATTTATAACCAGGTAAAAGATGATGAAAACAATTTTGAAGGCATGGCTATCATCATGCGCGACCTCACCGATATCAGAATAGAAGAAGCGCAGCGCCGCCTGAACGATATGCTTCATACCTCACTTTTGCCTTGCTTTGTGCTGGATAACCAAGGCGAAGTGGTAGCTTATAACCATGAAGTAGCAAATATATTTGGTTTTTCGGAAGAATTGTCTCCCCAAGATTTCGACAAATCTTTCTTCAGCCTGCAGCCCGAATTTCAGCCGGACGGAAAAATGACTAAAGAGCTCTGGCATAAAATTATCGGCGAAGCCCTTAAAAACGGTTTCACGCAAACAAATATCCAATTGATAACTACTGAAAATGAGCAGATGTTTTTTACGGTTACCGCAGCCCGCATTTCCTGGTTATCCACTTACCGCGTGATCGTTTATTATTATGATATTACCAATGAAATAGTTAAAGAAAGAGAAGCGAAGGAAGCGGAAGAACGTATAAATCTCATGTTCAACAGTAATCCCATGATCTGTATAATGAGAGATGATAAGGGTAGTATTATCGATTGCAATCAAGAAGCCCTGAATTTGTTTGGCGTTAGTGACAAACTTACTTTTTGCCGCGATTTTTATACTTATTTTCCCGAATACCAGCCGGATGGCTCAAATAGCGCGCAAAGAACCATCGAGATCATAGATATCCTAAATGATACGGGCTATTACAGTTTGGAACGTACCTTTAAAACCCCGGCAGGAGAGCTAATTCCTGTAGACAGCAAAATAGTGCGTATTCCCTGGAAAGATACCAATTATTATTTATCTTATTCACTGGATCTGCGTGAAACAAAAGCAAATGAACAAAAGATGCTGGAAATTGCGGCCAGTGAACGAGGCGCCATGCTGGAAAAAGAAGCGGCGCAGGCGGCCAACGAAGCAAAAAGCCAGTTTTTAGCAAATATGAGCCATGAAATACGTACGCCCATGAACGCGGTATTAGGTATGGCGGAATTATTATTGCAAGAAACCCTCAATAAAAGGCAATATCGTTATGTGCAGGATATTAAAACATCTGCTGTATCGCTTTTGAATATTATCAATGATATTTTAGACGTTTCTAAAATACAGGCGGGGAAATTAAAATTGGTGCCGGTGCACTATGATTTTGGCCAGATGATCGACAATATTGGTTCTATGGCGCAATTCTTAGTAGAAGACAGGGGTATAGCTTTTAAAATGCTTATTCCGCAACAAGCGCATGTATGCCTATATGGCGATGATGTGAGACTGCGTCAGGTACTTTTAAATTTACTGAGCAATGCTATTAAATTTACGGTAAACGGCCATGTACAGCTGGCTGTAAACTTTGGCGAGAATACGCTGGAATTGACCGTGAGCGATACGGGCATAGGCATACCGCCGGAAAGTATTCCCAAACTCTTTAATGATTTCGAGCAGGCGGATATTCTGAAAAACAGGAGCACAAAAGGTACGGGGTTAGGCCTTTCCATATCTAAGGCCCTGGTCGAAATGATGGGTGGGTATATAGACGTAGAAAGCGAATATGGGCGGGGTTCCGCGTTTACAGTAAATATCCCCTTCATTTTAGGAGATCCGGCGCTGATACACAGCGTTGATACCAATGTTATCGCCATATACGCGCCGGAGGCCAAAGTATTGGTTGTGGATGATAATTCCACAAATTTGAATGTAGCTTGCGGTCTTTTGGAGCTTTATAGCATAAAAGTAGACACGGCTGTATCCGGCAAACAAGGTATAGATAAGATGCTGCAAAACAAATATGACCTGGTATTCATGGATCACCGCATGCCGGGCTTAAGCGGTGTAGATACCACCAAAGTTATTCGCGAATTGGGTATAAATATACCAATAATAGCCTTAACAGCCAGCGCTATAGAGGGCGCCAAAGAAAAAATGCTGGAATCTGGCATGAATGATTATTTATGGAAACCGATAATCAAGGCGGAGTTGCAGCGCATACTTAAAAAATGGCTGCCCGCCGAAAAACTGCTTGATCCGCAACCCGATTCGCAGAATAAAAACAAAATAGAAGCTATGGACGAGGAGCATAGAAAGTTTTGGAGAATAATAGAACAAATCGAAGGCCTTTCCTTGGCAACCGGGCTGGACAGAGTAGCCGGCCAAAAAAACGTTTTTGAAAAAACCTTGCGCTTGATCATTAAGGAAATAAACAAAAGCTATAAAAACCTACCGGAATTTTTATCAGCCGGCGATCTGGAAAGCTTCCGTATTGAAGTACATGGTATAAAAAGCGCTTTGGCTAATATTGGCGCGATGGAGATTTCCGCCCTGGCGCGGGATTTGGAAACAGCCTCAGATAAAAAAGACCTCCAGTATTGCCAAAACAACCTGCTGGCTTTTTTAGTGGAAATTGACAGTCTTAGTAGCAAATTGCAGAAAGCTTTTTCCATTATCAGAAAGAGCGGCGAAACGCTGCAAATACCTCCCGAACTGCCCAATATCTTCAAAAGACTGACAAATGCTTTTATAGATATAGATTTGGTGAACATAGATAAAGAGGTGGAAAACTTAGATGCGCTGATGCTTTCCGGCGAACTGCAAGAAAAAGTAGAGCAGATAAAAGATATGGTGATGATGATGGATTATGAAGGCGCCATGGATAAGATGAATAAACTTTTTCAAATAAAACCTTCATAGAATGGTGAGCTTTTATGAAAAACACTCCGCTTATCGGCATAGCCGCCCATAGTTCGCAAGCGGGCAAAACCCAGCTAATACTTTCGTTAGTGCAAGAGTTGGCCCGGCGCGGCTTACGGGCGGCGGTATTAAAGCATGCTTCGCATATAAACTGGCCTGCCGATAAAGATAGCGGGCTATATATGCTGCATGGCGCGGCAGCTTCTTTAATTGTTTCACCAACAGGCTGGCAGCTAAGCGCCGCCCCAGCGCAAGAGCCGGATTTTACTCTGGCAAAAAATCTGCTTGAACAAAGTATGCCCACGGATATTATATTAACCGAAGGCTATAAAAATGGTCCTCAGCCCAAACTGTTGATCAGCGAATCTGTTCTAGATAAGGAATTATTGCTGCCCCATACTATTGCCCTGATCAGCGAAGCGCCGCAGCATTTGTCCCTGCCTTGTTTTAGAAATACCGATATTAAAGAGATAAGCGAGTTTATTATGTATAGTTGCGGATTGGGAGGTAAATAATGCCCGAAAAAAAAATTACGGAAACCCGGCGGACCTTTTTCAATGCCCACGGGCTGGCGCGCCTGGTAGATGTTTCGGCTAAGCAGCCCACCATGCGTATGGCAATAGCCCGCGGCTGGGTGCAGATGACTGAAACCACTTTGCGCTTGATCGAAAACAAAGAGATAAAAAAAGGGGATGTATTGGCCGTAGCTCAGGTGGCGGCTATTATGGCCGCCAAACGCACTTCGGAAATAATTCCCATGTGTCATCAGCTGCTGCTTTCCGGGGTAGAGATCAGTTTTAGGCTGGATTATGAAAAAAGCCGGGTAGAAATAGAAGCCGGCGCCCGCACCAGTGGGCAAACCGGGGTAGAGATAGAAGCTTTAACAGCCGTAGCAATAGCCGGGCTGACCATTTACGATATGTGCAAATCGGCGGATAGGAGCATGATAATTGGCGATGTTCGCCTCATTATGAAAAGCGGCGGCAAAAGCGGCATGTTTGCCAGGGTTGGCGAGGAAGAATGGGAAAAATAAGAAAAGCGGCAAATAAAACCCGCTGCACAATAGTTTATTATACGCCACTTATACAAATAGCCGTCATTTTCGACGGCTATTTGTATGCCACACCAATAACTTTGCCTGCATAAAGAATGCGTTATAAAAATTTATATAAAATTAGAATAAAACTCTTGCATTTATATTCGCAATAATGTATACTTAGAAAAGTTTCATTATGTCTAAAACTGATGGGAGGATCATTCTTATGATCAAGAAAGTTGCATTGGCTTATAGCGGGGGTTTAGATACTTCTATTATCATCCCCTGGCTAAGAGAGAATTATGGCTGCGAGGTAGTGGCGGTATGCGGCGATGTGGGCCAGGGGGCCGAGGTGGAAGCGGTAAAAGAAAAAGCCCTGGCTTCCGGTGCCATAAGCGTCTATGTGGGCGATTTAACAGAGGAATTTGTAGAGGGATACATTTTCCCCGCCTTAAAAGCCGGCGCCATATACGAAGGCAAATATTTACTGGGCACCTCTTTTGCGCGCCCGGTAATAACAAAGTATTTAGTAGAAATAGCTTTACAGGAAGGCTGCGACGCCATCTGCCATGGTTGTACCGGCAAAGGAAATGACCAGGTGCGTTTCGAGCTGGCCATTAAAGCGCTGGCTCCGGAAATGAAAGTGATTGCGCCCTGGCGGGAATGGAGCATACGCTCGCGCGAGGAAGCAATAGATTATGCGCAGGCTCATAATATTCCCATACCGGTCAGCAAAACCTCCCCTTATAGCATGGACCGCAATATTTGGCATTTAAGCCATGAAGGCGGCGATTTAGAAAATCCCCTAAATAATTTCGACCCGCAGATGCTGCGTATTTGCACGGTTCCGGAACAAGCTCCGGATACGCCGCAAATAGTAGAAATCGAATTTAAGCAAGGTGTGCCCATAAAAGCAGACGGCCAAGAAATGACCGGCGCCGCCCTCATCGATTATTTAAATAAACTAGGCGCCAAGCATGGCATAGGCATAGTGGATATGGTGGAAAACCGCCTGGTGGGCATGAAATCGCGCGGTATATATGAAACGCCCGGTGGAACCATATTATACGCGGCCCATGCCTGTTTAGAAAGCCTGTGCCTAGACCGCGCCACCGCCCATTTTAAAGAAGACGCAGCCAAACGCTATGCCGAACTGTTGTACGACGGCGTATGGTTCCATCCGCTGCGCGAAGCTTTAGACGCTTTTGTAAATAAAACCCAGGAAACCGTAAGTGGTGTGGTCAAAATGAAGCTATACAAAGGCAATTGCACTATTTTCGGCATGGAAAGCCCTTATTCCTTATACAGTGAAGATTTTGCCACCTTCGGTGAGGATGAAGTATACAATCAAAAGGACGCGGAAGGTTTTATCAATCTATTCGGCCTCCCCCTAAAAGTACGCGCCTTAATGAGAATGACCGTAGGGCGCGATGCCCACATCGCACCGTAATTGTCGCCCACGTTCTACCGCATTTGTCACCCACGTCATATCATAATTATTACCCGCAGTGCATTTTTTCACAGGCGGCCCGCATATTTT
>WRKD01000162.1 GCA_009778255.1 Bacillota bacterium | reverse complement strand
CGGCGCGAAGGCCGCAATGACGAGAAAATGATAGTTGCGCTAATTTGGCAGAGTTGTAAAGCTAGTTTTTAGAGGCGCCCTTTAATAATATGATACGAAAAGAGGTGCTTTATATGGGTATTAAAACAGCATATCAAGATTATCAGGCTTTTCAATACCTGGAGGCTGAAAAGGATTATACTGCTATTGAATTTCCGGTTGGCGACAGGCGCGTGCCTGAATTCCTGCTGGAATTATCTCCAATGGAGGAAGCCCGCGTCGCAGCACTAGCTGAACAACTAATTTATATTGATGCTCATAGCCATCCTTATCTACTACCACGTGAATTTGACAAAGATATAGCTGCCTATGTGCGTCAAGGCCGTATGGCTTGCGCTTATGCGGAATTATCTCGCAGCTATATCGATGCGGTGTTTGACAATTTGCTGGACGGCATGTGCACCATTCAATCCAAGCGCGGTTGGAAATGGGAAGATGTAATTTATGATTACGGTATGCGTATGTGCGATCTGGCCCATCAGGATTTCGTAATACGCTGTGAACGTGTAGATGATATTTATTATGCTCACTCGGTGGGCAAGATCGCCTTAATACCAGTATTGGAAAGCGCTATGCCCATAGAAAATGAAGTGGATCGCGTGGATATTCTTTTTGGCTTGGGCATCCGCCAGATGGGCTTAGTCTACAGTGAATCAAACGCACTGGGGTCTGGCTTACGAGAAGACAAGGATGGCGGCTTGACAAAATTTGGTCAAGATGTTGTAGAAAGAATGAATAAGACCGGTATGTTAATAGATGTATCCCATTGCGGAGTTCAGACAGCACTTGACGCTATTAACTGTAGCAAAAAACCATTACTAATCAGCCATGTGGGATCAAGGACGCTATGGGATAGCCGACGCATGATGCCGGATGAAGCTATTATTGCCTGCGCGAAAAAGGGTGGTGTCATTGCTGTTGAAGCTTCGCCCCATACAACCATGACCAAGACTAACCCCAGTCATTCCATCTTCAGCGTCATGGAACATTTCGAGTATATAAAAAATTTGGTAGGCATCGACCATGTGGCTTTTGGCATGGATGCCATGTACGGCGATCATGTGGGTCTGCATCATTACTTTACAAAAGAAATATCCACTCAGGGCATGCAGGGCTCCGGCTTTACCGAGGTGGAATATGTAAAGGGGCTGGAAAATCCTACTGAGGCATCGAAAAACATCTTCCGTTATTTGGTGATGCGCAATTATAGTAAGAGCGATATGGAAAAAGTACTTAGTGGCAATATTATTCGTGTTTTGCGAAAAAATTGGCCTATATAGCCACTTACTAGAATGAGTACTGATTAATTCGGCGAAAGTGGGCTGGGTTAAACCGTTTTATTTGCGAAGTTGCGCTAATGTTTCTGACAAGTTCATGAATATATTCTCCAAAAATAATTATAAATCATTTTAGAGCAAATAGCAATGAACAAAATCTGAAAAATTTATATTTTTCCTCTTAATATCGCATATCATTAGAGTTAATGTAATGCTTCAAGTTATAACTTGCGATTTATCCTTATACGGCATGATACATACACGCTTATTAGTGATATCGCAACAAATCATAACTGAAAGTAAGGCGCCGTTAAAATACTGGCGCCTTACTTTCAGTTATGGTATCACTATGTTGCGTAATTGGTTGACCTGTTCAAAGAAGATCACTGGCTTTTTATAGACAGCATTTTTATGAAACACTAAGATAATGAAGCGCGTTATAGATCATCAGAAATGATATGCTGTCTTTGTATGGCATATTTCCATGATTACCGTATTCGGGATGCGGTGAACATAGTATTAGGCGTCCTTTATAATAATTCGCTTCCACATATGCACTATTCCCTTGCACTATGCTTTGCCAGCGCTGTGGCGTGAGGCGGTTTGACCATTGATATAAGCATTCATGCGCCTTTTTGTTATCTTTAAGATCGTGAACCGGCAGTAATTCCGGCAAGGCGCAATAACATAGATCCTTAAATGTCAGTATAGGGTGTATATTAGGGCCGGTAATTTTAATTATTGGTCCTTCCCAATAAAGAACATCAATAGTACTTACCGAGCCGGCTGCTAGCCCAGCCATTGTAGGATGATAGGGGTCAACAATTTTTAGCCGCGCCAAACCGGCGCCGGTGCGCCAATAATCGAGATCTTGGTCATCGGTAGCATTCACAATATTCAGCCAATATGGGTTAGTTTTTTTATCAATAGCG
Source organism: Bacillota bacterium (assembly GCA_009778255.1). Taxonomy (GTDB): domain Bacteria; phylum Bacillota; class Dehalobacteriia; order UBA4068; family UBA4068; genus WRKD01. Next base: position 8,765 of record WRKD01000162.1, on the reverse strand, counting down.
CTAAGCGGAAAATAGGCCCCGCCGCATACTCCCAAATATCGGCCGCCTTCGGCTATAAAGCTGCGAATAGCATCATAGCCACGCTCACCTAAACCACGATAGTAACATTCTCCGGCATCTGGACTACCCGGGACAATCAACAGATCGAACTCTCTCAGTTTACCATTACGAATATCTTGGTCGTCAAGATCGGTAAGTTCAAAATCAGCCCAAGCTAAGATATTATTACGCAGCTCGTTATAACACCATATATCCGTGCCTAACCCTACATAGAAGGCAATTTTTTGCAAACGAAGCGGCAAGCCTGGCGGAACAGATTCTACTATGTCGACAATTGCTCCTTCACTTTGCAGCAGTTCTCGTATTGGCGACGTATCGGTAAAAGAATAACCACACTGATAATAATGACCTTCCGGCCATAGCTGTGATCTTTCAAAATGCAAACCATTGACATGCCATTCTATTTCTATATTTTGTTTAAGCATATGATTCAAAATTTTAAAATAGTGTGGGATATCGGGTTGATAATTCATAAGACCCACCCGGTCTGTGGGTAAAAACAGTATAGACATCAATATACCCTCCTTTTTATTGATCGTTGCCTGTCGCTGCAGTGTTTCAAATAGTTGCTTTTTTATATGCTTCCGGAACTTCTCTATAGCCTTTACTTTTTATAGCGCCCCAAATAATGCCGATAAGTAACCAAGAAAGGCCGAAAGTTAAAGTAATTCTGTCGAAGCCAAGCCAAATGAAAGCCAATATGGTAAAACCAACAGTAGGCACGATCAAGTAATTGATAATGCCATGTAAACCACGCCTCTTAAGGCGGATGAAGAAATACCAAAAAACTGTAACGTTAAGGAAAAGGTAGGCGCTGAGCGCTCCAAAATTGACAAGCGTTAATAGATTTTCTATATAAACAAAAATTGATAATATGGCTGTGCTTATGCCGCAAAATAGAATGCCCAACCAGGGGCTCTTATATTTGGGGTGGATGATGCCAAAAAATTTAGGGAAAAATTTGTCTCGGGAAAAGCTATACATGATACGTGTTACTGAAGCCTGTGTTGCTACACCACAAATTAAATTAGCAGTCATTAAGGTTAGTATCATTGCTAAACGCAAAGCCGGTCCGCCAACGATAGCACAAATGTTGAAAAAGCCCATATCAGGATCAAGCATAGTATAATCTGGCACTACACAAGCAGCAAGCCAAGTCATTACTATAAACATCACACCCAATATCAATAAACATAATATAGTAGCCCGCGGTACATCCCGCGCCGGATACTTCGCTTCTTCTCCTAAAGTACTGACAGAATCGAAACCAATAAAAGAGAAGCACGCCAATGTTGCTGCTGCGGCGATAAACTTAAAGTCGATTACACCTGGTTGATAAAACGGTTTTATAGAAAAACCTAAGCCATTGCCCAGCGATAGAAAACGGATCACGCAGAAAATAAATACGCCAAATAAAGCAAATTGTAAACCTACTAGGCAAAAATTCAGAATAGTTGCGCTCTCGATCCCGCGAATATTGATAAAGGTAAATATAGCCACAGTAAGTAAAATGAAAACCCAAGAAGGTACGGATGGAATGATATCCGTTGCCCAAGTGCCTGTTAAATTCACACATGCTGCAGGAATAAGAAAATAATCAACCATAATTAGCCAGCCGGCAATAAAGCCAATATGTGGATTAAGGCCGCGTTGCACATAATTATAAACTGATCCGGCTATAGGAAAACGACGCCCCATATGCGCATAACCAATTGCGGTGAACACCATACCCATAATACCAATGAAATAAACAAGTGGTACCAACCCAAAGCTTTCTCGCGCCACAAAACCGAATACAGCCGCCGGCGCTAATGGAGCCATAACAGCCAGACCATAAACAAGTACACCGCCTAAGCCAAGGCTACGTTTTAGTTCTTGTTCATAGCCAAATTCTTCAACAGAAGCGATATTCAATTCATTATGTTCTTTCAAGTTAACACCACCTTTTATATTAATAAAAAACTTCTACAGAATAGTGTGAAAACCTTTATAATCAGCATAAGTGGCAAGCTACTTCATGATCCGGTAAAAATTCACGCATTATAGGTTCACTGCTACGGCAAAGATCATATGCATAAGGGCAACGGCTATTAAAACGGCAGCCCGCAGGAATATTTACGGGGCTTGGAATTTCACCTCTTGATTCTATTTTCTCAGGTTTTAAAGCTTTCTCCGCGTCTAACACTACAGGAATTGAAGATAATAACATTTTAGTGTAGGGATGCTGTGGATTGAGAAAAAAATCTTTGGTCGGCGACATCTCCACAATACGCCCTAAATACATGATTGCTATACGATCCGCAATATTACGCATAAGACTCATATCATGCGTTATAAAAAGGTATGACATATCGAACTGTTTTTGCAAATCTATTAAAGTATTAATGATTTTAGCCTGTATAGAAACATCCAATGAAGATGTTGGCTCATCTAACACCATCATAGTAGGATTAGTGGCAAGCGCCCTGGCTATAGCAACTAGTTGCCGTTCACCGCCGCCTAATGAGCGGGGGTACTTGTAAATAGTCTCTGGTGTTAAGCCAACCATTTGCAACAACTTCCCAGCATGTTCAAATACTTCGTTTTGGGGCACAATTTTATGAACCTTAAGTGGTAGTGATAGTATGTTACCTATATTTCGTTGTGGGTTTAATGATGTACCGGGATCTTGAAAAACTATCTTAAGATCCCGTTTTAAAGAAAGTGAACGTTTGCTAACAGGCATTGAAATATCTTGCCCGCGAAAAAAAACAGAACCAGCAGTTAAGTTATGCATGCCCATAACCACATATGCAGTTGTGCTTTTACCGGAACCACTTTCACCTACCAAACCGATAACTTCACCAAAACGTACACTGAAACTAATATCATCCACCGCTTTTACGAAGCTGCCTTTAGTTTTAGTAGGAAAATACTTTTTCATGTTCCGGACTATCAACACATCTTCTTCTTTACCTCCAACTTGACCATAGCCGTTTTTTGTCTCCATATATTGCTTACCCATAAACTATACCCCCAGTTTATTTTTTTGCCAACTCTCGCTATAGCGATAACAGGCAACATAATGCTCAGGTATCACCTCAATAAACGGTGGCTTACCTTTACCACAGTACTCAGAGGCATAAGAACAACGGCTCTGAAAACGGCAACCCAAAGGGGGGTTCAAGTAATCCGGCAAATAACCATCTATTCCAGCCATAATGCCATCACCCGTCAGCTTAGGAATTGAGTTTAATAATCCCTTTGTATATGGGTGATATGGCGCTTCAAATATTTCTTCAGTACTTGCCATTTCAACTATATTTCCTGCATACATTACATATATGCGATCCGTCATCTCTCGCGCTACTCCCAAAGAATGTGTTATTAAAATTAGTGCAGTATTGTTTTTTTCTACTAAGTCACGAATTAAATGTAGAACCTGATCTTGTATAGTTACATCCAAATTTGTTGTTGGCTCATCGGCAATCATTAGGCTACTTGCCGTAGCCAGCGCCATAGCGATACATACCCGTTGACGCATACCGCCAGAAAGCTGAAAGGGATAATTATCCAAAATACGATAGGGATCTGGCATAGAGCACTCTTTAAGAGCTTTAACAGCTAATTTACGAATTTCGCTTTTATTATTGCCTTTCGTTATCCCGGAAAAACGTATGGCGTCACATATCTGCTTGCCAACGGTAAACACTGGGTTAAGCGCCGCCACTGGGTCTTGGAAAATCATCGACAGCTTTTGCCCACGCAAAACATTTAACGCCTTATCTTTCATTCTTAGTACATCTTGACCTTCAAAAAGAATTTCTCCGCCAGCTATCACAGCCTGTTTTGGTAATACACGCATTATAGACTTAACAGTTGTTGTTTTACCACAGCCGCTTTCTCCTACTAAGCCAATCTTTTCGCCAGTAAAAACTGAAAGGTTTACATCATTTAATACCCTTGCATACCCTCCATAAACCTTGAAGTGAACATGCAAATCCTTGATATCCAGCAATGCCTGTTGCTGCTTCATACCTATACCTCCCCCGCATTAAGCATATCGCTGATACCGTCACCTAAAAGATTGAAAGCCAGCACAATCATCATTATTGCTAAAGCAGGAAAAACAGTTAACCACCACATGTTTGGCAGAAATTTATATCCATCAGCAATCATAGTGCCTAAGGCCGGGTTAGGCGGCTGTTCACCCAGCCCAACAAAACTTAATGCAGCGCCCATTAGTATAACAATGCCCATATCAAGGGTCATTTTAGTAAGAATGGTAGAGGAGCAATTGGGCAACACTTCCCTAAAAATAATATGTCCTAGACCCGCTCCCATCAACTTGGCAGATTGTATATAGTATTCATTACGTACCGATGAAGCTGTGCCATAAACTAAGCGCGCATACCAGGCCCACCAGGAAAATGTAATAGCCATCATGGAATTAAATAAAGTGGGGTTTAACATAGCGGAAACAGCCAGTGCCAGTACTAGCGAAGGCAGTGAGAGAAAAATATCTACAACCCGCATAATTATGGTTGAGATTAACCGTCCTTTAGTATAGCCGGCAAGTAATCCCATTATAGTACCAATGGGGGCTGCTACACATAGAACACCAATTCCCATCGTCAAGGCATTGCGTATAGAAAAAATAATTCGGCTCAACACATCGCGACCATACTGATCAGTACCAAATAAAAATTCTTTGCATGGTGCAATATTAGCGTTTGCAAAATCAACATAAGGGCCCGCATGGCTTGGGTACGGAGCAATAAATCGCTCGAACAGAGCAAGCAAGACCATAAAACTCACCGCAACTAAGCCGACTACGGAAATTTTATTTCGGGAAAACATATACCAACTACGCTTGAAGCCGCTAATACGCGCTTGATTACGAGAGGTGACAGACTCCGTATTATACTCATGTTTTTGTACTGTCATCAGCTATCGCCCCCTTGCAAACGAATACGCGGATCCAAATATGAAGCTATGATATCAACAATGATATTGACAATTAAAAATGTTATGCCAATCACCAAAACCACGGCTACAATAGCATTTAAATCCTTATTCAATATAGCATTAATACCATATTTAGAAATGCCTGGGTAGCTAAAAATCACTTCAACCAGAAAAGCATTACCTAACATAGCAGCTATATCTAAGGCTACTATAGATACCGTTGGCGTAGCAGCAGGACGAAGCACATATTGCAGAATCACTCGCCGCATTGGTATACCAGCCGCAATTTCAGCTCCTACATAATCCTTGCTGAGATTTTCCATCATACTGGTACGGGTCATGCGCGCTGCTTGGGCTACACCGGTTAATGCTAATGCTGTACCGGGCATGATAAGGTGCTTAAAAGCATCCCAAAAAGCTATTAGATTACCAGCCAGCAGACTATCCAACAATAAAAAACCTGTGTAAGGAGGAGGCTTGGGTACATCAATGCGCCCAATTGCCGGTAATATTGGCCAGACAAAAGCAAAAATAAGCATAAACATGATAGCCCAAACAAAGGCAGGTGTTGCAATCCCCAAATATGAAGCCACTCGTACACTGTTATCTATTACCTCGCCAGGATAGCGCGCTGAAAGCGCCCCCAGCAGTATTCCGCCCACTATTTCCAATATAGCGGCAAATAAAATCAATTCCAGTGTTGCCGGTAAAAATTCCTTGATATCCAGGGCAACCTCACGTCTGGTTTGGGTAGAAACGCCAAAATTGCCTTTTACCGCGCCTTCAAACCAATGAATATATTGCCTTGGCAGCGATTCATATAAAAAATTATCAATTCGATATTGTTCCAATGCCTCTGGTGTGGCACGCGTGCCCAAAGCCATAACACCTGGGTCACCAGGTATTATACGGGCAATACAGAAAATTAGAATTGAAAGGCCAATTAATACGAATACGGACCATCCCAGCCGCTTGAGGATGAAAATTAGCATTTCTTTCATCTAATAGCCCCTTTCGTGTTGATAATTAACAAAGCGCCACTACCTGCTGCTATCCGGACAAGCCGTTTTAAGCGGCTTGTCCGGATTATTCATCAATTTTACTACTTTATAAATTTCATGGTGCGAAGATAGACTGAACGGCCCATGATCGGAGCATTGATACCACCAGAAAGCGCCTGTTCAGCCTCTGGCCAATATAGATAACCAGATTGATACGCGCGCATCTCCGGCCATTCCAAAACACTAATAGTTGGACATATATCAACCAAATCACTTTGGATTTTTTTATACATATTCAGACGGCTAGTTGTGTTGATTTCCGCCAGAGCTGCTTCTATAGCCGCGTCGATTTGTGGATCTTTAAGCCATTCATATTGTTGGAAAGTCCCAGTAGTAGCACTGTGATAGCGCAGATTGAGTACAGCGCCGGCTTCTCCATAGCTGTCACTAGGATACATAATGGTAATACTACTTGTGGTATCAATAGTTGCCGAATCGGCAATCAGAGTAGCAAAAGAAGCCTTTTTTACATTAAGTGTAATCCCTATCTGGGCACAAGCTTGTTGCAACAGTAAACATAACTTTTCTTCATCCGGCACATCGGCGCTCCAGGCAATATCAATGGGATAATCGGCCAGTTTATCTGCATATTTTGATTGGTCCAACTCTTCTTGAGCTTTATCAATATTAAAACTATATTGGAAAACATCGGGGTTATGTCCGGCATAGGAAGCAGAAACCGGTCCAACGGCTTGTTTTGTATTTGGATAAATACTAGTAGTGGCAGTATTATAATCGAATAGCCAGGCTAAAGCCTTGCGGAAGTGAATGTCATCCGTTGGCGCTTTGCGAGTGTTCATTTCCAGATTTACCAATGCACCCGTGTACATATTTGGTACTGTTATGCCATCAAGGGCTGCCATAGCCTGTAGGTTTTCTACAGCCTGCCATTCATCAGTAATTTCTAATTCGTGGCGGCTCATCAATGTACGAATGGTCGCAGGGTCATTGACAGCCATAGGTTTAAAGTATTCTGGGTTGTCTCCACTCCATCCCAGCCAGTACTCTTTATACCGTTCAGCCAACATATATTCTTCCATCTGCATTTCAATCATTTTGTAAGGACCGCTCCCTGCATCATGAGTCAATAAATATTTTTTTCCATAATCACCAAAATCGCCATAATTTCCATTTTCAAGATTAGCCATAACTACCTTTTCATTGAGCACCGCCATTCGAACCAGGGATGCGACAAAAGGACCAAAGGTTTGCTTCATTTGAAATTCTACTGTATATTCATCGATAACAACAGCTTCTTTTACATATGGTGTGTATAGATAGGCAAAACCTTCACCAATTGCTAACAGGCGATTCATACTGAATGCCACATCATTGGCAGTTAGTTCACTTCCGTCATGGAATTTGATGCCTTGGCGAATATGGAAAGTATAGCTCATACCGTCGTTAGAAACATCCCATGTTTCGGCTACATGTGGTAATATTGTGCCGTCTATATCAGGAAATACCATAGCATCATATAAATTAAACTGCACAACTGCCTCAATGGAATTGCTACCCACACCAGGATCCGCCTGTAAGGGGAAGCTTGCGCAAATGCGGACGATTTTTTCAACACCGTCATTGCCTTCTGGCGTTAATTGATTAGAGTTTTGCTTAGTGGATTTTTCACCGCAAGCTGCTAGAAAACATAGACTTATAAAAAGTGCGGCTATTAATAAAATGGCAAGCAAATATTTTTTACTTTTGAAATACATATCAATAATCCCTCCTTAAAATCTTACTGTGTATCCACGAAAACTCATAAATCCAACAATCACTGTCATTATTTGGGCGCAACGAAGAATCTCTACCACTGCTAAATCGCTCGCCCTTTTGCATTCTCTTGGTGCGTAAATATTTATACCCATTCTGACAAATACGAAAGCGGCGGCGTCCAGTAAACTTTTTCACCTCACTTTCTCTTATTATAAAAATTTACAAAAACACTTTTGCTGTGTTAACATATAGCAATTTCACCAGCTTATTTGTTAAATTGGCCCAGTTATGAGGCAAAGTAGATGGTATATGAAGGCTGTCGCCCGGATTAAGATCATAGTTTTTATCCTCAATAATAAATGTCAGAACACCTTCTAATACAAAACCGAATTCCTCTCCTTCATGTGCAAAAGGTAATATATCATTACGCTCCATTCCTGGTAATAGCGTTACCAAAGTTGGTTCCATCTGGCGTTCTTTTTCGGGCACATCGCCAATCAAGCTATGATAAATATAATGCGAGCCTTTAAGCTTAAATACAGTTAAATCGTAACCACGAACCACTTTACGGGCAGGGCTTGGCGGCATCTGAAAAAAATAATTTCGGTTGGCGCCTAAAGCTTCAGTAATTTTTTGCAATGAGGTAAGAGAAATGGAGGAAAGCCCTCGCTCCAAAAGTGAAATATATCCCGTGGAAAGATTCGCCCTCTTCCCCAGTTCTTTCATGGTAAGCCCCTGTTCCAAACGAAGCTGTTTTATTTGCCTGCCCAATTCTTTTTCCATCTCTATCACCTATAATTTATCATTCACCTTTTTTTCGGCTTCGAAGCTTGAAGGTAGCTTCCATATCTATTTGACCCACTTCGTCTATAACCACGCCATATGCCACTGCGGCATGTTCTTGACTTATATAACCCGAATTGTAATCCTCAAGCACTCGGAATGTTTCTCTCTCGAAAGGATCTCCATAACCGCCGCCGC
>WRKD01000161.1 GCA_009778255.1 Bacillota bacterium | reverse complement strand
GGGCTGGTGGGATCCCGGCTCGCTACTTTGACCAGTTCATCCCCCGTCGAAACCGTTACATCCCCTTTGTGGTCTGCTTCGCAGACCAAGTGTTGAGTGTTGAGTTGTGAGTGTTGAGTTGTGGAAGTTTTCGCTTTGCGAAAACTGTTTTAACAAAAACATGCAGTTTAACGGCTTAAACAACTTGTTTTTTTAAAAGTTGTTGCTAGGTAGTAATTGACTAATAATAAATATACATCAACCAGAGGGGTTTTCTTGCGTTTAGAATAATTTTAAATTACACGTTCTGTATTGTCTTAAGGTGCCGCTCTACCTCTCGTTGAGCTGTTTTGGCAATCATATCATTACGCTTATCGTAAAGCTTTTTCCCTTGAGCCAGGGCAATTTCCAGTTTAGCGCGCTGGCCGGAGAAATACATGCGCACAGGTATTACGGTTAAACCTTTTTCGCGCACCTTTGCATATATGCGGCGAATTTCCGCCTTATGTAGCAGAAGGCGGCGTGGCCGTTTGGGTGGGTGATTAAAGCGATTACCCATCTCATACGGGCTGATATGCATGTTATTTACATACATCTCCCCGTTTTCTACGCGACAGTAGGCGTCCTGCAGGCTAGCCCGGCCAAAACGTAAAGATTTAACCTCTGTTCCACGTAGTTCAATACCGGCTTCGAATAGTTCCAGAAAGTGATATTCATGCCGCGCTTTGCGGTTATCGCAGATTATCTTGCCGGAAGGTTTTTTCCGTACGGTCAAATTGCAACCCCCTTGTATTAGATGCTAATATTCAGTGTTTCTGTTTTATTTAGCGCTTCTGCCAACAGAGTTTTAATATCCAGCGCTTGTTCTTGGTTGATGGCTTCGCTAATTTGCGGGCGGATTTTGGGGTGAGGGGGTAAAAAGATGGTACAACAATCTTCATAAGGGAGAATGGAGGTTTCAAAGCTGCCAATACGTTGTGCTATTTGAATAATATCGGCTTTATCCATACCAATAAGCGGGCGTAAAACCGGTATACTCACGGCATTGTTGATAGTGGCAATACTCTCCAGAGTTTGACTAGCCACCTGACCCACACTTTCTCCGGTTACAAGAGCTAAAGCTTGCCTTTGCTTCGCTAAGCGTTCCGCCAAACGAAACATCATCCGCCGCATCAAGGTAATGCCGTATTCTTCCTCACATTCCCTATGAATTGACTTTTGTATCTCGGTAAAATGCACTACATGTAGTTTTACTGATTTTCCCTGCCAAGAGGAAAGAAGGCGGCAGAGCGTAATGACCTTTTCCTTGCTTTGTTCTCCTGTAAACGGAAAACTGTGAAAATGCACCGCTTCTAGGCAGACCCCTCGCTTAAGCATATGCCATCCTGCCACTGGACTATCTATACCTCCGGAGAGTAGTAATAAGGCTTTACCGCCTGTGCCCACAGGCAAGCCTCCCGCACCTTGAAAAAGATCGCCGTAAACAAAAGCGCCTTTTGTACGTATTTCAACCCAGATCACACGCTCTGGCATATGCATATCCGCCGTGTAATGATCATCCAGCTTGCTGAAGATAATTGACGCTATCTCTTTGCTAATTTCCGGCGAGGTAAGTGGAAAAGTTTTATCGGAGCGGCGAGTTTCAATTTTGAAACTACCCCCCTGCGGTAAGGCGGTAATTAGTGTTTGATAAGCAGCTTTTGCTATATCTTCTATATTTTTCTCTACCTGCAGTACCGGGGAAAGTGAATAAATACCGAAAACTTTTTGCAAACGCGAAATCGCCACTTGCGGTTGCGCGGTTTCTACCCAAAGGCGGCCCCATCCGTTTTTAACCATAGTTTCATCTAAATCAGCCACAGCACGGCTCATATTATTGTGCAAAGTATTGATAAACTTATACTTGTTCTTGCCCTTTAACCCTAACTCGCCATAGCGTATAAGTAGTAATTGACGCCCTGTCATGGTTTCTTTCCTCCGTTGCCTATAGGAAGTTATGAGGGCGCGATAGGGTATCGCGCCCTCATACAATTGTTTTCATGTTCTTATATATTTTTTTTACGCCGTCCTTTATTTAAGGAGCGTATTTCCTTAACAGCCTGCTCGATGATATTTGCAGCCTCATTCGCTTCATCAACTGTATTTAAGGCGGAAAAACTAAAGCGCACAGCGCTTCCTAAGCGTTCTGCCGATAATCCCATAGCTTGCAGAACATGGCTGGCTGTGGTTTTTCTGGATGAACAAGCACTTCCTGCAGATATATATACTCCTTCTTGCTCCAAAAAATGCAATAATACTTCGCTTTTTACACCCACAAATGATACATTCAGTATATGCGGCGCGGCTTTATCTAAAGGTGGCCCATTTAATATTGAATCTTCTATAGCAAGTATTTTATTAGCCAATGCCAGTCTGACCCGGTTCATAATAATAACCCGCTCTTCTTCTTTGATAGCTGTGGTGACGGCTATTGCCAAAGCGGCTATTCCCGGCATATTCTCGGTACCAGAACGAAAACCGCGTTCCTGTCCACCACCTTTTATAAGAGATGGTAAGCGACAACCTTGTTTAAGCCAAAGTGCGCCTATGCCCTTAGGCGCATGTATTTTATGCCCGCTGATGGCAAAGCTATTGGCTTGCGTACTCTTAAGGTCAACCGGTAATTTTCCCAAGCCTTGCACGCCATCAATATGATAAAAAGCTTGCGGCGCTTTTTCATGTATTATATCGCCTATTCGGATAATATCCTGTATTGTTCCAGTTTCATTATTCACCTGATGTACGCCCACAAAAACAGTGGCAGATGTTAGCATACGAACAAAAAACTCAATATCTATGGCGCCTTGTTCATCCACTGGTATATATTGCACATCAAAGCCTTTTTGCATAAGATATTTAGTCGGCTCCAGTAAAGAGGGATGTTCGGCGGCAGTTACCAAGATGGTGCCGCCCTGCCGCGCTTTCATTTCCGCTACCCCCAGCAAAGCCATATTATTGGCTTCGCTGCCACCGGAAGTAAAAATGATTTCCTGTTCAGCAGCGCCTAGAGCGCGGGCCAGGGCCAGGCGTGTTTGCGTTAACATTTGTAAAGCTGCCAATCCCTTACCATGCAAAGAGGAAGGGTTGCCAAAGTTTTCCTCCATAGCAGTTATAGCTGCTGCGGCAGCTTCCTTGCTCACCTTTGTCGAGGCGCTATTATCAAAATAGATTTCCCGCATTACTCTATAGCGATCTCCCCTCTTAAGTAAAGAACAGCATTTCCACTTATTTTAACTCTATCGCCACAGTTTTCGCATAAAAGCGTTCCTCCTCGTTTTGAAAGCTGCTTAGCCGTCATTTTTGCTTTGCCAAGCCTGTCGGCCCAAAAAGGGATTAAAGAAGAATGTGTAGAACCGGTAACAGGATCTTCGGGCACACCGGCATTGGGTGTGAAAAACCTTGAAACAAAATCGACATTGTCACCTTGCGCCGTAATTATTATGCCCAGATAGCCTTGAATTTCTTTCAGTAATTCGAAATTTGGCACGAAATCCCTGATAAGCTTCTCATTTTCCATTAATAAAAGGAGATCTCTGGCTGCATGCGCTTCCAGTACAGGCATTCCAATAGCTTGAGATATCTGTAAAGAGATTTCTGTAGGGATGGGCTTTCTGGCTGGGAAATCCATTTCATACATATTATTTCTTTTTGTAACGTTTAATAATCCACTTTTTGAAGAAAAACACACATTCCGGGCTTCCTGATCTACAAAATTAAAAATGACAAAAGCGCTTGCTAATGTGGCATGACCACATAAATCTACTTCTATTTCCGGGGTGAACCAGCGTAACTCGTATTTATTTTCCTGCCTAACTATAAATGCAGTTTCCGAAAGATTATTTTCGGCAGCAATAATTTGCATTGTTTTACTATCAAGCCATTTAGGTAGCAAACAAACACCTGCAGGATTACCTGCGAATTGTTTATCTGTAAACGCATCTACAATAAAATACTTCATTAAATCATCCTTTTCTGGCCATTTGGTAGCACATCCAAAGCCTGTTTAAATATTTGAGGAGAAAACCTCCTTTAAAAGAGAGGTGCGAACACTAAAGCAATAATGGTCATCAGCTTAATAAGAATATTCAAAGATGGGCCGGAAGTATCTTTAAAAGGGTCTCCCACAGTATCGCCATTGACCGCAGCAGCATGAGCGGGGGAACCCTTTCCGCCATGATGCCCTTCCTCGATATATTTTTTAGCATTATCCCAAGCTCCGCCGGAGTTGGCCATAAATACAGCCAGTAAAAAACCGGAAACTAATACCCCGGCCAATAGCCCGGCCAGACACTCTTTACCTAAACCAGGCATTAAGCCAATAACCAACGGGACTAGCACTGCCATAAGACTAGGCAAGACCATTTCACTTAAAGCAGCCTTAGCGCTGATATCTACACACTTAGCATAATCTGGTTTTCCTTCGCCTTTCATTAAGCCAGGTATTTCTCGAAATTGGCGGCGTACTTCTTCTATCATATAGCCGGCAGCGCGGCCCACAGATTGCATGGTCATGGAAGAAAAGAGAAATGGCAGCATACCACCTAAAAACAAGCCTATTACAACTTTGGGATCAAGCAAATTGATAGTTTCTATACCCACTGCCTGCGTATAGGCGGTAAAGAGCGCCAAGGCTGTAAGAGCAGCTGAACCTATAGCAAACCCTTTGCCTATAGCTGCAGTAGTATTGCCTACTGAATCTAGTTTGTCAGTTATTTCTCTCACCGAATGCGGTAATTTAGACATTTCGGCTATGCCGCCTGAATTATCGGAAATTGGGCCATAAGCATCCACCGCCACCACCATGCCTGTAGTGGAAAGCATGCCCACCGCTGCCAGGGCAATACCATATAAGCCGGCACATTTATGCGAAACAAATATCCCTGCGGCAATCAATAGAATAGGTATGGCTGTTGAACCCATTCCGGTAGCAATACCACTGATTATATTAGTAGCTGTTCCTGTTTCACAAGCTTGGGCAATATTTTTTACTGGCTTATAATCTGCCGACGTATAATATTCAGTAATTTTTCCTATTGAAAAGCCCACTAGTAAACCAGCTAAAGTTGCAAAAAACACGCCCAAAGAGGTATAAACATTATGCCCTGCCTTAAAAGTAGCAGGTAAAATCAATATAGATACCGCAAGGGAACCAGCAATAGTCAGCACAGTAGCTACCAGTGTGCCGCGATTCAGCGATTTTTGCGGATCCCCGCCTTCCTTAGCGGAAACGAAAAAGACACCAATAATAGAAGCGATAACACCTATAGCCGCAATTAGTACCGGCGCAAGCATACCTTCGCCATGCGCACCAATAGAAAATCCGGCGCCTAAAGCAATAGCCGCAATTATCGACCCAACATAAGATTCAAAGAGGTCGGAACCCATACCAGCCACATCGCCTACATTATCACCCACATTATCTGCAATAACAGCTGGATTACGAGGGTCATCTTCCGGTATGCCCGCTTCCACTTTTCCTACCAAATCTGCGCCTACATCTGCAGCCTTGGTGTAAATGCCGCCGCCCACACGCCCAAATAATGCCACCGAGGAAGCTCCTAAGGCAAAGCCGTTTACTATAGAATTATCTTCTATAAAAAAAGCCAGCACCACCCCTAAGCCCAAAAGACCTAAACCTACCACGCTCATTCCCATAACTGCGCCGCCCGAAAAGGCTATGTTCAAGGCTTTATTTAATCCGCTGGTATAGGCTGCGTTGGCTGTACGCACATTAGCTTTAGTAGCTACACGCATACCAATATTGCCTGCTAAAATAGAGCAAAACGCTCCTATAGCGAAAGCGATAGCAGTTTGAGGCTTCATGCTATTTGGACCACTGGTGACAAAACCCACTATACAAAATACAACAATTAGAGTAATAATAAAAATAATTAAGGTACGGTATTGACGGCGCAGAAAGGCCATAGCCCCCGAATTTATAGCAGCTGCTATTTCCCGCATTTTTTCATTGCCAGGATCAATCGCTATGATACGCCGAATAAGTATATATGCGAACAATAAAGCCAGAGCTCCTGCCGCCGGCGCAAGATAATATAGAGCGCTCAACAAAACCCCTCCTAAATATTTATTATTTTATTATGATGCAGTACACCAACATTTTTACAGTATTGCCAGGGCCAGCGTTATCAGTAAAAAGGCGCCAGCCAGCCAGCGGGTTATACGGCTTAGTTTTTCATCCAAGCTTTTGCCTTTGCCGAAAAAGGTTTCTGCGCCGCCGGCTATAGAGCCGGAAAGCCCGGCCGACTTGCCCGATTGTAGTAGTACAGTGGCTATTAATCCTAAAGATACTAATACCTGCAAGGCGGTTAGTGCAATCTTCATTATACACACCTCCTTTTTAAAAATACGCACTCATAGAGCCATTTCTGAACACCAAAATATTGTATCATATCCGGTTGCTGAATACAATCATGATTTAAAAATTTTATAATTTCTGTATCTGTGAAAACTAATTATGGATATTTATCTTATTAATACTATAAAATGCTTGAAAATGTTTTATACTTACGTTATAGTATAAGTGATAACGCAGCATTTATGATGATAAGGAGGAAAATCACCTATGAAAAAAAACTTGTTTGTACTATTACTGTCCATTATACTAGTGCTTTGTTTTAATGTTACAACTTATGCCGCCGATAGCGTCACTGCTCTGCCTACTTCCTCAACCGTATTAGTTAATGGCAATAAAGTTGCTTTTGATTCCTATAATATTAAGGGCAATAATTATTTCAAACTGCGTGATTTAGCTTTTATCTTATCAAAAACTGCTAAGCAGTTTGAGGTTACATTTGATAATGAAAGCAATACTATATCTCTAACCGGCGCCAAACCGTATACAGTGGTTGGTGGAGAAATGAAGGGCAAGGGCCAAGGAGATAAAGAGGCTTTTTCCACCACTTCTAAAATTTATTTTAATGATAAAGATTTGCACTTTATTGTATACAATATTGAAGGAAATAATTATTTTAAACTGCGCGATATTGCTGCAGCGCTTGATTTTGGTGTGGATTGGGACGCCGCAAAAAATACTATTGTAATAGATACGAGTAAAGTTTATTCCCCTGCTATGCCGCCTAATACAAATACGCCGAGCTGGAATGAAATAATCGGTTCAGTTAATGGTATAAATGTTTATAGTTATGAGTATAATTATTATTTAAATAAATTTTATGAAGAATATATAAATAATTATTATGAGTCTATTCTACTATATCAAGGTGTTGATATGTTTGATGAAGAAAGCTCTCGCGAGTTTTTATGTGATTTAGAAGAACATGCCTGGAATGCAACCATTCAAGCTACATTAATACGACAAATTGCTGCTAAAGAATACTACATCAACCTTGATGCCAATTATTATGAATCTTTATTATTGCCGGATGCTGCTTTATCTATCAATACCAACCGCCTCTATGGATTGATTTACCCCTATATTGAAGAAGAAGCCATAGCATCTAAGAGTATAAGTGACGCCGAAATGAAAGAATACTATGAATATGACCCATCTGTTTGGGATTGCCGAAAAGTGGCGCATATTATTATAACCGCCCAACAAATACTAGATGAAGCTATAGAAAAGGGGCAAGATATTACTGAAGATAAAGCTTTAGAGGCGGCTAAAAAACGGGCGGAAGATATTATTGCCCGCCTGGCTAAAGGAGAGGATTATGTTAAGCTGGCTGCCGAATTTTCTGCAGACGGTACAGCTGAAAGTGGCGGCGTTATGGATATTTACTTTAATATTTACGGTGATTTTATCGGCGAAGATGGCGGCGGCTTCGACCCGCTTTTTGCCGAAGGTGCTTTTTTACTAAAAAATGTGGGCGATACCAGCAAAACGCCGGTTGAAAGCTCCTTTGGCTACCATATTATTAAGTTATTGGATAAAAGAGAAGGTTTTGAGGCTGCTAAAGATGCTATAAGTAATAGTAAAATGGAGGTAGACAGCGCATATATTAGTGAGTATTTTGCCAATAAACTGCAAAACCTGCAAGATACCGCCACTATTGTACGTAATTTTGAGTTTAAATACTATGAAGAAACGCCAAGGCTATAAGCTGTAATAATAAACAGGATTCAAGTGCTTCTTATCAAGCTAGCAGGATTCAAGTGCTTTTTTCAGGTTAACATATAATAAATAAAAATTGTCAGGTACAAAAGTATTTGACAATTTTTTTATATTCAAAAATAATATACCTTGACAGCCGATGTATATCATGATATTATAGTATAAAATCTCCTGGAGGTGAAAAATGACTATAACTGCTGATTTAATTCGTGGTCATACGGAAACCATTATCTTAGCTCACCTGTATAATAATGAAAGCTATGGCTATAAAATCAATAAGGCTATACAGGAAAAGAGTGGCGGTAAGTACGAATTAAAGGAAGCCACATTATACGGGGCTTTCCGGCGTCTGGAAGAAAACGGCTATATCTCTTCCTATTGGGGAGACGAAGCTACAGGCGCACGCAGGCGTTATTATAATATAACGCCTGTGGGCAGGGATTTTTTCAAAGATTGCTGTAAAGAATGGGAAACGGCCAAAGCATTGATAAACACATTGATAGATACGGGGGTAAAGGATGATGAATAAAAGAATTGCAGAGCATGTAGAAGATGTATTCGCCGGCGTTGCGCCAGAGCCCAAAGTTTTGGAAATTAAAGAAGAATTGCTGACAAATCTTAATGAGAAGTATCTCGACCTCCTTGCCGCAGGCCAAAGTGAAGAAACAGCTTATGCGTCGGTGATATCCGGCATTGGCGATATTCACGATCTTCTGCGGGATTATACGTCTTCTGGTCCATATTCAAGTATGGAGAGGGAAAGAAGACGCAACCAAAAAAACATCCTGGTTTCTATAGGTTCGGCTATAGTTGTACTAAGCCTAGCTGTACTTTTGGTATTCTCTTATTTTGGCTTAGAGAGTTTAGGTTTGGCTTTGACCATTATTTGCTGGGCGGTGGCTACCGGAATGGTAGTTTATGGCGTTAACCTGAGCAAAACGAGCTATGAAAAGCATAACAATACTTTTGTTGAGCAATATAAGGAAAAGCAAGCTGACGATGAAAGTACTCTAAGCATGAAAAAAGCTATTAATTCCGCCTTTTGGCCATTGATAGTTGTTATTTATTTAGCTCTTAGTTTTATTACCCGGCGTTGGGATATAACATGGATCATCTTTATTATCGCGGCAGCGGTTCAACAAATGATACATTGGCTATTATTTGCTAAATCGAAAGAAGGAGGCAAGTATTGGCATGGCATGTTTTGGACAGCTGTTGTGGCCTTATACTTTATAATCAGCTTTGTCTTTTCTGCCTGGGCTTGGTCTTGGTTAGTTTTCATTGCCGCCGTGGCCTTACAGCAAATTATAGTATTGTTAAAGATTTGGAGGAAAAGGCAATGAAAAAGAGCTTTCTATTAATTGGTATATTCGTTTGGATAGCAGTAATTGTGGCGGCAGTATTTATTATGGGTAGTATAATAAACGGCCAGTATTCAATACCAAATTATTCTGTTCTGCTTAAAGAAGAGGAAATAGCCCTGTCCGGCATAAGTGAAATTTCCATAGAAACCGGTTCTCTGGATATTGAGTTTGTTTCAAGCACAAGTCAGCAACTGAAAGCATTGCAATATGGTAATGAGAATACCGCAGCCGAGCAACAATTTAGCATAACGCAAAATAGCGGCCGTATAAAAATCAGTGTTAAAAGACTGACTAAAGCATTCAATATCAACTTTGGCATCAAAGAACGTCTGGTGTTAGAAATACCAGATAAGTGGCTGGGAAATGTTGATGTGCAAAACACCTCTGGGAACATATGCCTGCTAGATTCTTTTACTTGGAAAAGAGTTAATCTAAGTTGTTCTTCTGGTGATATGCTAATCATGGAAACATTTGATACTGAAGAAACAACTATGCAACTTACTTCCGGTAATATAATAGCCTACCAAGGGCTATCGGTGGCAGAAAAGCTTAGCATCGCGAGTTCTTCCGGAGATATCCGCCTTCAGGGAACCCTGCAAGCGAGAAGCTTATTCGCCAAGTCGACGTCGGGTAACATCGTTATTGAAAGGGCTAACGTTGAAAAATACAATCTACATACTTCCTCAGGAAATATCCAAGTTACAGGTTTAAGCGGTGGAGGTAAAGCCTCGGCTTCATCTGGTAATATCAAGCTAAACCTAGTAGCGCCTGTGGGAAATGTTGAAATGGACACTAGTTCCGGCGATATTCGTCTCGCTGTGGATGCGGATATTTCCTTTAGCTTTATAGGCCGTTGCACATCCGGTGATATACACGCCAATTTCCCCATAAAGAAAAATGACCGTGGCAATAAGGCCGAGGCAAGCATTGGCGATGATCCTGCCATATTTATCCGGGCAGAAGCCAGTTCAGGTAATATTGTGATAGAACAGTTAATGTAATATAAAATTGCAGCCCCCACACGATAAGTACATCAACGTAAATTTGGGGTAACGGCAGCCAAATTTTCCACGCATTTTTCCACGGTTTGGGCGTGGAAAACGGGGGAATACTACGGATATAAGGCAAATAAATAAGGCCGCGTAAGTCAGGAAAACTCCTGCTCACGCGGCATTTTTCTTGGTGGGGCTAACTGGGCTCGAACCAGTGACCTCTTGCATGTCAAGCAAGCACTCTAACCAACTGAGCTATAGCCCCAATTTTCATCTTCGCGCATATAGATTATGCCGCAAAACCTTAATAAAGTCAAGTGGCAAAAGCCTAATTGGGTGTAGATAAAAATTATTGGTGTTTTAGTTTGCTTTAGTGTTGTCATTCTGAGCGAAGAGAAGAATCTTGTGCCCAAGCATCTGATAAATCCTCCCTTGTTGGATTTACTTCCTCTACAAGTTCATTTTTTCGTTTCCGAACCCAGCCTTTGAGCTGCTTTTCCCGAGCAATAGCTGATTTAACAT
>WRKD01000160.1 GCA_009778255.1 Bacillota bacterium | reverse complement strand
TGCAAGCCGCCCTTCAAGGAAGGACAGTGATGAAAGAGGATTTCAAAATCACCTTAAGCCGCGAGTACGGGGCGTCTCATGCATTATATACGCTTATGAAGGAGATCGGCCTGATGAGCGATATATATTCCCGCCCTTCCGAGGAATGGGTGCGCTCAAGTCTGGCCATGATCGCCGGGCGAATAATCTATGCGGGGAGCAAACTGTCACTTTCCCACTGCGGCTCGTATAGCGCACTCTGGGAGGTCTGCGGCATAGACAATGTCGATGTAAACATCCATTGTTATGAAGCAATGGACAGGCTCCTTGAGCGGCAGGATGCCATTCAGAGGAATCTGGCAAAGAAACATTTACAAGACGGGATGATAGTCCTGTACGACATAACCAGCAGCTATTTTGAAGGCGAGTATGACGACAGCGATCTGGTCGAATTCGGCTACAATCGTGACAAAAAACGCGGGAAAGAACAGATCGTTATATCGCTGCTTTGCTCCAAAGACGGCTGCCCGGTAGCTGTCGAGGTTTTGAAGGGTAACACCAAGGACGAAACGATGGTTTTTGACAAAATAGCTGAACTTAAAGAGAAATACGGCATGAAAAAAGCGGTGTTCGTCGGCGACCGCGGCATGGTAAAAAAATTCAATTACGAGCACGTAATCTATACAGATGTAACGGCGGAAGACATGGCAGCTTGCGAGGTAGTTGCGTATTATAAAAGCCTTGTAAAAGTGGAGCAAGCTTTTACCAACATGAAAACAGTTCGCTTGGAAATCCATCCGGTTTACCATAAAACCGACGACCGAATCAAATGCCATGTTTTTATTTGCATGCTGGCATATTATGTAATGTGGCATATGAAGCAGCGGTTGCAGCCGTTATTTGAAATAGATGGGACAGAGGCTGGTAGAAAATACACATTTGACTATATCATGGAAACCTTGAAGTGCATCAGAAAAAATACAGTTGAATTCCAAAATGCCATAACAAATGTAATCACTGTACCTACTGATGAACAAAATCGTATTTTACAATTACTTGGGATTAGCCAATAGCCACTACTTCTTGCGCGGGCCTCTCGGCTTGGATTCCGGGCGTTGTTTTGCGCCATTGGGAAAGAAGTTATGATCGAAATACACAACAAATCCGAACCCATCTCCCACAGGGAAAATGCGGTTCGGATTATATTGGTTTGGTGCGGGAGAAGGGACTCGAACCCCCACGGTTTCCCGCCAGCTCCTAAGGCTGGTGCGTCTGCCATTCCGCCACTCCCGCTGGAGGAACTACTCACAAATTTTAACATAAACCTTATATGCCGTCAAGTAAATAAAATTACTGCAAAAAATTGAGAATACTTAATTAAAGCGATTATTGATTTTAGCCGTTATTTACGCTATACTTTATAAAATAGACAGAGAGGATAGGTATATGGAAAAACAATTAATAAACGGTAACACGGATGGTATTACTCTTCTGGGCAACGCAGAAACAGATTATCCCAACGCTTATTGCCCGAAACTACTGGAAACTATAACAAATAAACATGACGATATCGATTATATGATTAGATTCAACTGTCCTGAATTCACTTGTCTTTGCCCAATAACCGGGCAACCGGATTTTGCCTCTATTTATATAAATTATATTCCCGGTCATTTAATGGTTGAAAGCAAATCTCTTAAACTGTATTTATTCAGCTTTCGAAATCATGGGGGCTTTCATGAAGATTGTGTTAATACCATAGTAAAAGATTTACGGCAACTGCTTTCACCAAAGTATATCGAAGTATTGGGCAAATTCACACCCCGAGGCGGAATAAGTATAAACCCATATTCCTGTTGGGGTGAACCGAATAGTAAGTATGAAGAATTAGCTTATTATCGTCTAAAAAATAGCGATTTGATTAGTTAAATGCTATTTGATTTTTGTATAACCTTCACTGCTAATAACGGCGTCCAATTTATGCCCTTCTCTACACATTTTACATTCTCCGGGGCTATATATTTTATATTTTGGAATATCGTCTTTACTAAACAGCGCATGTACGCGTTCTTTAACATCCGAAGCCGCAAAGAGGGCAGAAATCCCCACCACCCGGCCTCCATAATACTCTAAACACTCCATAGCGCTATTTACAGTATGCCCGCCAGATATTGACGCTACCAGTAATATAATATTTTTATTGGATATCCAACCTAAAGAACTTTCTTGAAAAACCAGTTTTCCTTCTCTATTGCTTAATGGCGATATAACATGAATATCATTACCTCTAATAATACTTGCTGCACCTCTTCTAAGCAATTCCTGCGCCACAAAAGAGCCTATAACCACTGTTCTTTCCATACAAACGATGGTATTCACTATAGTGTTGGAAAGATAGGGTATTGCCATCTCTCGACCTACATCCATTGCAATTGAGGTGGTGGATTTCATGCGGTTCATATCAAGATAATGGCTAATATGGACAGTACTGGTAGCAAAGTGGCCGGGTATCACTTTTATTGATAGCAAAGGATTCTTATGTAGCCATACGTCAAATATCTTGTTTTCCATACAATAACCTCCCTTTTATTTTTTACCCGTAACGACTATATCACAGGCGCTACACCATTACAATTGGCCATGAAACTGCGGCCAACTTTTATATTGCTATTATTTACATATTGAATAAAATACACTATAATTCATAGCTCACGCATACCTGGGGTTTTAAAACCATAGCCAACTACCTCGTGAGCATCTGTTACTATTACAAAGGCTTGTGAGTCTATTTCATGAACAATAGCGTAGAACTTAACTATTTGTTGCCTCTTTAGCGCGCACATGATGATTTTGGCAGGTTGTCCTGAATAACCCCCTTCTCCAAAAATGAAGGTTACACCCCTTTCTAATTCTTCTTGTATACGTAAAGCAATTTCTTCGCTCTTTTGCGAGATAATATAAGCCACCTTAGAAAACTCTAAGCCATAAATAATAGTATCTATCACAATAGAATTGACGTAAACGGTGATTATTGCATAAAGGGCACGGTTTAAATCGCCGAAAACTATAGCAGCTAAGGCGATTACAAAAAGATCGGTTAAAAACATAATGCGGCCTAGTTTTAAGCCGGCAAAGCGTAAACGCAGCAGGCGCACAATAATATCCGAACCGCCGGTACTAGCCCCATGGACAAAAACAAGCCCCATACCCGCGCCAATAAGTAAGCCGCCATATAATGCCGCCAATAAAGGGTCTTCTACAAAAGGTTCAATATGAGCCAGCTGATCTATTAAAACGGAAGAAAGCAGCATGGCATAAAGAGAGGAAATAACGAATGACCGCCCCAGTTTAAGAAAACCGGCAAAAAAGAGGGGTATATTTATACATATAATTGTTAAACCAACCGGCAGGCTCACTAAATAGTTAATAATTATAGCAAGACCGGAAATACCGCCTGGAGCAATATGAAAGGGCTCGGAGAATAAAGATATACCCACGGCAAACAAAAGCGCACCTGCCGTGATGACAAGGTAATTTTGGATCGTTTTACGATAATTAAGCATTTTAGCTGCCCTTTCTTATTGTATGGGCGCTCTTTTATTCACTAGTGAGTTGCTTAAGCAAAAAACCCTGACAATCCAATTCGCTTCACATTAAACTTTTAATTGTATCTCTTTTAGTAATCTTGCCACAATATCTTCTACTGGAAAAGCGCCTAAATCTCCCTCGCCGCGTTTACGCAGGGCAGCGGTTTGTTGTTCTTGTTCTTTATCCCCCAACACCAGTAGATAGGGGATTTTTTCTGTTTGAGCAGCGCGGATTTTATAACCTATTTTTTCGTTTCTTGTATCTAACTCGGTCCGGATACCCATTTCTTCTAAGCGCAACAGTATCTGAGCTGCATAATCATTCTGCCGATCGGTAATAGTAAGAACTTTTGCCTGTACCGGAGAAAGCCATAACGGGAAAGCCCCTGCATAATGTTCAATAAGAATGCCAATGAACCGTTCTATGCTACCGAAAAGCACCCTATGTATCATAACTGGGCGATGCGGTTGATTATCCGAGCCGATATAGTTAAGATCAAAGCGTTCCGGCATTTGAAAATCCAGTTGTATGGTACCGCATTGCCAGGTACGGTTTAAGCTATCCTGTAAATGAAAATCTAGTTTGGGGCCGTAAAATGCGCCGTCTCCCTCGTTGATGGTGTAGGGCATACCCATTTCGTCCATGGCTTCGGCTAAGGCTTTAGTAGCCTCGTTCCACACCTCAACACTGCCCATGGCTTTTTCAGGGCGGGTAGAAAGCTCTACATGATATGAGAAGCCGAAAAGCTTATAAAAATCGTCTATCAAGCGCGCTACACCCTTGATTTCATCCTTTACTTGTTCTTCCATCATAAACAGATGGGCGTCGTCCTGAGTAAAACAACGTACACGCATCAAGCCATGCAAAACTCCAGAAAGCTCATGCCGATGCACCAAGCCAAGTTCCCCTACGCGGATAGGCAATTCACGATAGCTATGTGGTTTGTTTTTATAAACAAGCAAGCCGCCGGGACAATTCATAGGTTTTACCGCATAAGTTGCTTCATCAATTTGCGTGAAATACATGTTGTTTTTATAATGATCCCAATGACCGCTTTGTTCCCATAAATCGCGATTAAGAATAATGGGGGTTTTTATTTCTTGATAACCGTGCATGCGATGCTGTTGACGCCAATACTGCTCCAGTTCATTGCGAATAATCATGCCTTTGGGCAAAAAGAAGGGAAAGCCAGGGCCATCGTCTGTCATCATGAACAGCTCAAGCTCTGTTCCTAGTTTTCGATGGTCTCGTTTTTTAGCTTCTTCCAATTTAGTTATATACTCATCCAGTTGCCGCTGTTCCGGAAAGCTAATGGCATAAATACGCTGTAGCATCTTGTTTTTTTCGCTGCCGCGCCAGTAAGCTCCAGCTAAAGAGAGCAATTTAACGGCTTTCACCGCACCTGTAGAGGTTAAATGTGGCCCTGCGCAAAGATCCAGGAAATCGCCTTGTCGATAAACACTGATTACGGCGTCTTTTGGCAAGTCGTTGATCAATTCTACTTTATAATTCTCTCCCAATTCGGTAAACAATTGTAAAGCCTGCTCGCGAGACAGTTCTTCGCGCAAATACTTTTCATTTTTCTTAACTATGCGCTTTATTTCCTGTTCTATTGCAATCAGATCTTCCGGTGTAAAAACATGTTCGCTATCGAAATCATAATAAAAGCCTTCTTTAATTGAGGGCCCAATGCCAAAGCGCGTACCGGGGAAAAGATGTTGTACCGCCTGTGCCATAATATGCGAAGAACTGTGCCAAAACATCTGCCTCCCCTCTTGCTCTGTAAAAGAAAGCGGGAGAAGTGTGTCATTGTCATTAAGCGGTGTGGTGAGTGCGCGCATCTCGCCATTTATTTTCACACCAACTGCACTTTTGGCACATTCTTTATCCCAAGCTTTAAGCGCAGTCACAGCTAAAACACCACTTTCAAAGTTCAACTCCTGATCATCCGGAAAACGTATAATCATAGCTAAATCCTCCTCCAAGATCAATTCTAAGCCAAGGTTGTAAATGTCTGTACAACTTTGTTCATTATGCAAGCGTCTTATTTTATTTGCGTGCCTTCTGGTATGCTTTCGTCTACAAATATTACTTGGCAGCCACAGGCGCTGTTTGTTCCAGCCAGCAGCATACCTTGGCTTTTTACTCCGGTTAAACGCGCCGGCTTTAAGTTAACCAGTACAATGATCTTTTTACCAATCAATTCTTGTGGCGTATAATCTCCCTTTATACTTGAAACAATTTCCCGCTCGCCTAAACCGTCGAAAAGCGTAAGTTTGAAACAGCTGTGCGATTTTCGTATTTCCGCACATTTTAGAACCCTGCATACACGTAGATCTAGTGCGGCAAAATGATTTAGATCTATTTCCTCTTTTAGAGGAGCAACTGCATCCGGCTCGCCAAAAATACGCTTTTCTATTACCGGCTGCTGCTCTAGATCCGTTTGTGATGTAAGTTCGTATTCGCTTAGCGGAGTAGAAAAATCCAGCAAACTCAAATACTGTTCTTTTTCAATAGCGTATAGGAAAAGATAAAGACGTGGACCTTGTTCTTTATCTAGCAGCAACTTATATACATTACGGAAAAATGCTCCTTGTTTAACTTTTAGCGCTTTATCATCCAAATTTTCAGTTGTGGCAAGGCGCGGTATGGCATAAAGATAAGCTTGTAAATCATCTAAAGTATAGCCGCCTGTGTTAAGATATTCAAAAAGCAGGAAAATTTCTTGTCGTTCATTCGTGCTTAGAGCATTATAAACCGATCCATTACGCTGTAACCGCAGGCGATTCACACTCTGGGGAGAGCATTGCTCTAGCCAGTAGCGGGCGCGCTCCAGACGATCTGCAAACTCTTTATATGTGTAAGGTTGACCAATCTTAGCGAATACCGTTTCCAGCATTTCAATATTAAAATCCACCACCGAGCCTAATTGCACCAGTAAGCCCATGGGTACAGGATCAAGTTTTCGCCCTTCAATGAGGCAATTCTCCATAACAGCACTGGTAAAATCTGTAGCCGCCCCACTGCAATACTCTTGATACTGCTTATCAAACTCAAAATACTGCCTCAAAATTCCGTCATCAAAGCAAAAATCGAAGGCTTTCATGGGGTCGGTTTTGGCATACAGCCATAGTATTACTTCTGGTTGATACAGTTTAAGCAGAGTGTTTGGTATAAGATTAAGGCCAGAAGAGCCAGACATCTTACCCGTAGCCCCTTTAATACCAATGAATTCATAGCCAGTGAATAAGGGCGCTTCGTAGCCAAATATTTCTTGTGCAATTATTTTGCTTGTCTGATAGCTACCGGTAGGGCTGGCATGATCTTTGCCTCCCGGCTCAAAATCCACACCCTCGAAACGCCAACGCATAGCCCAATCTACTTTCCAGGCAAGTTTACAATGAAAATCCTTGGTGAAATTAAAACTACCGTCATAACCGCATTTACAAATGTATGTGGCTTGTTCACAATCATCACTGAGCGCGGTAATAGTGGTATCATCCTTACCACAAATGGGGCAATAAATACTAACCGGGAAATATGCTTCCCGTTCCCCTACCCCTGCTTCTTGGGTACGAAAGCCGCTTAAAATATCAAAAATACGCCCTCTTTCCTTCAAAGCATGTATCATCTGCGGGGCATAATGCCCCAAGCGGTGCATGGTAGCCTGATAGCGATAATCCGGTTCAATGCCAAAAGCTTTCATAGCTTGCTCGAACTCTTGCTCGAAGTGACGGGCATAATTCTCTGCATCGTCTGCAAAAGGGTTGGGTACATCCACATAAGGGCGTCCCAAATACTGTTCCATATGTGAAGAGATTTTAGCCACATTAACCGGAATCTTACGCAGGCGGTCGTATTCATCCCATGAAAAAAGCAGCTTAGCATTCCTACCCTGCTTCTTAAGCGCTTTGACCACAAAATAACTTGTGGCTACATCTCTAAAATTGCCGATATGTATAGAACCTGAAGGGCTGATGCCAGCCGCACAAACATATTCTTGTTTTTCCGGGTTACGCCGGATAATTTGTTCTGCAATAACTTCCGCCCAAAACATATTATCGCCCTTTTCCAAAATTTATAATAATAAATATACAAGTTGTTCTGAAATAGAATTATATCAGAGTACAGCCTAATCGTCAAGATAGTAGCACAAGAGGGATAATTGTTTAAATTGTTCTAATTATTCTGGCTCAAAACTTCAAATTTCTGACTACTTGCGATTGTAACATGCTTTGTGATATACTATTAGTTAGTTTTTTTCAATTCTCATAAAAGAGGTATGGTCATGTTTGAAGAAAGAAATACATCTGCAACAATTCCACCACCCCTGAAAATCCCCGCAGAAGAAATACTTAATGGCGGGCGGCAAATGATTTTACCCATGTTGCCTTTACGCGGCTTACTAATATTTCCCAATATGATTACGCACTTAGATGTTGGGCGCGACCGTTCAATAAATGCGGTTGATAAAGCTATGCTGCAAGATGAAAATTTACTGTTTTTGGTGATGCAAAAAGATTCGCAAAAAGAAGATCCCTGCCAAGAAGATTTGCATCAGATAGGGGCGGTGGCGCGTGTACGGCAAGTGCTTAAGTTACCCGGCGGGGCCATGCGCTTATTGATGGAAGGCTTATGGCGGGCCTCTTTAGACGCATGTATAGAGCAGCAGGATTATGTTCTGGCTTATTTGACCATATTGAATGATCAAATAAATGTCAGCGAATTGGAATTAGAGGCTTTAAGGCGCTCTTTAACCAATTGTTTTGAGGAATATGCACGCACCAGCCGTAAAATATCACCGGAAGCCATTATGGCTGCCAATGATATACGAGAAACAGGCCGTTTTACAGATTTAGTTGCTTCTCAGCTGCATATAAAACCTGAGGAAAAGCAAACGATATTGGCAGAAACCTGTTTAAATAAGCGCATAGAAGCAACTATGGAGTTTCTTTGCCGCGAGCTGGAAATAGCTAAAATGGAGCAAGTAATAGCGGAAAGGGTACGTAAACAGATAGAACAAAATCAAAAAGAGTATTATCTACGCGAACAGATAAAAGCTATTCAAAAGGAATTGGGCGAGAAGGATGAACGCATAGCAGAAGCTGCCCAACTGCGCCGTCAAGCTGAAGAAGCTGGTTGTCCGGAATCAGTGCTGCAAAAGCTGGACAAAGAATTAGAAAGACTGGCTAAAATGCCTCCTATGATGGCAGAAGCAGCAGTAATACAGAATTATGCCGATTGGCTGATCAATATGCCTTGGAATAAAAAGACAAAAGAAACGCATAATATTAAGCGCGCGGAAAGTATTCTGGCAGCAGATCATTATGGTTTGGAAAAACCTAAAGAGCGCATTTTGGAATACTTAGCCACCTGCCAGCTAACTGGTAGCCTGCGTGGGCCGATAATATGCTTGGTGGGGCCTCCTGGTGTAGGTAAAACTTCCTTAGCCCGCTCGGTTGCGCGGGCATTAAAGCGCAATTTCGTACGCATGAGTTTGGGTGGCGTTCGCGATGAAGCAGAAATTCGCGGTCATCGCCGAACCTATATTGGCGCCATGCCGGGACGTTTGGTACAAAATATTCGCAAGGCAGGTTCCATCAACCCTTTATTTTTGCTGGATGAAATAGATAAAATGTCCAGCGATTTTCGGGGAGACCCTGCCAGCGCTCTTTTAGAAGCTTTAGACCCGGAACAAAACAATACCTTTGTCGATCATTATATGGAAATACCCATAGACTTGTCGCAAGTGATGTTCATCACCACAGCCAATGTACGGGAGAATATCCCCAAACCATTGCAAGACCGCATGGAGATTATTGATATATCCAGCTATACAGAGGAAGAGAAAGTTAAAATTGCCCAAAGGCATCTTATCCATAAACAATTCACCGAACATGGTTTAGAAAAAGGCCGGCTGAACATCAGCGAAAACACCCTAAAAATAATAATACGCGACTATACGCGTGAAGCCGGAGTTCGTGAGTTAGAACGGCACATAGCTAAACTATGCCGCCGGGTAAGTAAAAAACTGGTAGCTGGAGAGGAAGGGCCTTTTGTTGTTAATGAGGCAACTATACAAGATTATCTTGGCATACCGCGTTATCATCGTGGCAAGCAGGACAAACAAAACCGCGTGGGTGTGGCTTTAGGTTTAGCCGTAACTCAGGTTGGCGGAGAACTCCTCTCAATTGAGGCGCAGACCCTCACCGGCAATGGTAAAATATCTATAACTGGCCAACTGGGCGAAGTTATGAAAGAAAGCGCCCAGGCAGCGCTGACCTATATTCGTTCCATAAGCATTAAGCTGGGCATTGACGATGAGTTAACACAAAAAACAGATCTTCATATACATGTACCAGAAGGCGCTACACCCAAAGATGGCCCTTCCGCAGGTATAACTTTGGCTTCTGCACTAGCTTCTCAATTGAGCGGCCGTAGAATTCGCGGAGACATTGCCATGACCGGCGAAATAACCCTACGTGGCCGGGTTCTGGCGGTTGGCGGTGTAAAAGAAAAACTCTTGGCAGCTTACCGCGCAGGTATAAAAGAAATTATCTTGCCACAAGAAAATGAAAAAGATGTAGAGGAATTGCCAGCCAATATTCGTAGTAAACTTACATTACATTTAGTTGATAATATGTCACAAGTTCTGGAACTTGTTTTATGTTAAAAATTAAAAAAGCCGAGTTGGCAGTCTCGGCGGTAAAGCCTACTCAATATCCGCTAGAAGTATTACCGGAAATAGCGGTTTTAGGGCGTTCTAACTCCGGTAAATCAACTATGATCAATACTTTGCTAAACCGTAAGAATTTAGCCCGCTCTTCCCAGTCTCCTGGCAAAACGCGATTGCTTAATTTTTACCGCATCTACGCAGAGGATGAAAATGGGCGTAAAATGCCCTTTTTCTTTGTAGATTTGCCGGGCTATGGATATGCCAAGGCGGCAAAATCTGAGCGGGAAGAGTGGCTTTTGCGCATCGAAACTTTGCTTACTAAACACCAAGCAAGACTACTTTGTTGGCAATTAGTAGATATACGTCATGATCCGAGTAAGGAAGATATCGCTTTTAATAAGGCCTTACGGCAAGCCGGATTTGATTTACATGTTATTGCCAATAAAGCCGATAAAATAAGTAAAAACGCCCGTAGCAAACAAATAAAAAGCATAGCCGCAGCATTAGATTTGTTGCCGGAACAAATAACTGTGTTTTCCGCTATTAGCTGTGAAGGGCGAGAAATTATATGGCAAGCTGTGGCGGAACATGTGCTAAGGCTTAGCATACTTAGCTAAACACTAAGGCGGCTTTCAGCCGCAAGTGTTGAGTGTTGACCTCCCAGGCTTTTGCCTGAGGTAAAGCCAAAATCTTTGTTTTGAGCTTTACCTACGTGCAGTATCTGTGACTTTGCGAAGCAAAGG
>WRKD01000159.1 GCA_009778255.1 Bacillota bacterium | reverse complement strand
TTAAATAATTAACTATTTATATAAAACAAAAAAAACATATTTCGTTCAAAGTCAGCCCTATAGTGGTGCTGTTGCTGAGCATGGCGGCTACTAAAGATTGTTGCATCCTTCCCCAGTTCTTTATAGCTTATGCCTATATCAGCGAAAGACAAAACTAAATCCGGCTATATCGCTTCTATCTTCGCTGCCAAACCGGCAGTTTTCAAGATAGCGGCAAATTCAGCCGGATATATTTTTTCGTATTTTTTCGTGAATTGTAAAAGTCAATTTCTTGGCTTGCGGGCAAAGCCCGCCCTGTGTTATAATCCCGTTTTCGACACTTATAATAGAGAAAGAGAGAAGAAATAGCAGTAATGCTGCATTTTCTTCTCTCTATTATTTTTAGAAATGTTGTATGGAACTCCTAGCCCATAATTTTTTTCAATTTTTTATTCAGTTCCTTTGGCTGGTAATATTTTTTGTCAAGCCCTAACCCGAACACCCCATTTAGCGAAGTGCATACATTACTCGCTGTATATGCCGCAGCGTACAAAGAGTCCGTTATGTTGACAACATTCATGTTCCGTAGCGTCTCTATAATATTATCTGTGGTAAAGTGTGTGCCATACTGATCCAGCTTTTTTTCTAACAGCCGGTAAACCAGCAGCGCCGTATAGCAGATCATAAAGTGAGCAATAATCCGCTTCCTGCCCTGGTGGAATACCGGCCTTGCTCCAAAGTATGTTTTTAGGATGCGGAAGCACTCTTCTATCTTGTAGCGGTAGTCGCTTATGTTTAGGATTGCCTGCACGTCGTCATCAAGGTTAGTAGCTACGGCATAGTACCCATCATACTTCTTTTCCTTATCTATGAGGGCTTGGTCAATCGTATAGTGGTCGGAAGCCTTTTCACCGTTTTTGCCGGTGGAGGTGCGCTTGATGAACCTTGTGACATCGTTGGGGCCTTTTTTGACATCTTCCACATTCTTATGGGCAAGTATTTTTTTTGCCCTCTCAATTTGAGCGTTTCTTATGAAACGCTGGTATTCCATGGCTTTCCTTGAGAAGGTGATTATTATTTTCTGCGGCAAAAACGCTTTGGACATTGTTTTTAGTATCCTCCCGTTCTTGCACAACCTATCTTCATAAAGGCCAAGGTCAATGGCCCTACCTGCGTCAATGACTTTATAAGCCTTGTCGTCATAAAGTGCACGGTTTTCTTCGTCGAACCTATCGAAATTTTTCATATGTTCGATTGTGGTAGGGGCATTGTTGGACAGCCTCCTATAATCGCAATCGTTAAATACGGCATTCTGCATCTGCTCGGATAGTTTTTTGATGGACTGGGTGACAATAAAGGCCCGCCCACCCATGGAGTTAAACTTCCTGATGTTAAGGGAACCAAGGCCGGCATCCGCGCAATAAATAAATTTCTGCCCACCGAACATGCTAATAATTTTCTTCTCCAAAGGGATGGCGCACGTTTGCTCGTTGTCTGACTCGGTATCGATGCACATGGATATCGGGATGCCGCCGCCGTCCATGAACAAGCCCATTTGCACGA
Organism: Bacillota bacterium; assembly: GCA_009778255.1. Taxonomy (GTDB): domain Bacteria; phylum Bacillota; class Dehalobacteriia; order UBA4068; family UBA4068; genus WRKD01. The sequence goes on along the minus strand of WRKD01000159.1, from coordinate 9,317 downwards.
GGGGGTTCGGCTTGTGGTCTTTGGACTTGCCATATTTGCGGAGCCCCTTTAGTATCTCCCCGGTGGCTTCATCTATATATTCCCCGTCCTCTTGCTCGATTTCAAAGTAATAGTTGGTGCAGTCAAAATAACAAACCGATGTATCTCTCTTTACGATGTTGCCACTGTTATGGAAAAGATGCTCCAAGTACCCGTCGTAGTTCTTCTCCAATATATCCATAAATCTTAGGATATGCTGGTAGTCAAAAGAAGGCTGCTCATAATAGGTGTCGAGCTTATCGAACGTGTCGAGCTTCGAGGCCGGATTGAGCACCCGTGCAAATGTCAGAAAGCGGTTGATGGTGTTACAGTCGAATGTCGCTTTTGTTTTCTTTTGAGCCCCGCGTAAAAAATCTTCAAGCTTAAGGTCGTTATAAATGTGCTGTAGGATAAAGTACCCAATGTTGAGGGCGGATGATTTTGACGCGACATCGCCGGTGGCTATAAGCTTTTCGCTGAAATCGAACTGGATGCTTAGATCGACCTTTCCATCCCTATACTCATTGTTGAACGCTTCGACCTGTTGTTTCGCATATGCAAGGGGGTCAGGGGTAATAGATAGGAGGTCCAAGTGCCGCCCGATTCTTTTGACATTTTTCGTAGTCGTCTTCTCGCCGTTGCGGATACCCAGCTGAATAAAGTAGGTAGGGTTCGGTGATTTTTTGTCATAATATAATTTCATAGCCACTCCTCCATCCATATATATAGTGCCACAGCTATATTATACCACAGCATACAACAACATTCAACATTTATTTTAAAAAATTTGACAAAAAAATAAGCCCTGGCAGGACTTGTGGCGATTCTTGTCTTTCCTAAGTGTCGAAAACCCGTAAACCCGCCCATGATTGAGGTTGAAAAGCCAAGCCGCCAGAGGAAGAAGAAAAGCCTGTAAAGCCGAAAGGTAAACGAAAACCAGCGTAAAAAATCGCAGTCGGATTATATTTTTACAAACGCGAAAATTGTGTTGCATTTGTATAATGTTTGTAGTATAATAAACATACTACAGTAAAAGGAGTTGAAAGTCAATGGCAAAGACAGCGATGATAAATATACGAACGGATATTGAGACCAAAAAAGAGATTGAAGACCTGTATTCGGCGTTTGGCATTTCAGTCTCGGACGCGGTAAATATTTTCTTCCGTCAGTCGCTCATGCAAAACGGCTTGCCGTTTGCTATGCAAATGCCGCGTTATAACGCCGAAACACTGGCGGCGATAGAGGAAATGGAAGAAATGAAACGAAATCCGCAGTTATACAAGAGTTTTGACAGCGTTGAAGCACTCTTTGAGGAGTTAAACAGTGATGATGAAGTATAAAATCGAGAGGACTTCAAGATTCAAAAAAGACTATAAACTCATTCAAAAGCGCGGATATGACATCAAACTTTTAGAAACCGTCGTCGTAATCTTAGCGAAAGGCGATATGCTGCCCGCAAAATACAAAGTCCACCCATTAAAAGGGACGTATAAAGGGTTAAGAGAGTGCCACATAACGCCGGATTGGTTGCTGGTGTATGAGATTGATGATGATATGCTATATTTATACCTGACCCGTACTGGTACGCATAGCGATTTATTGGAATAGAGCGGCATAGGGCTTTTCTATCCGCCGTGATATGGGAAAATATTCTTTGGTGGTGCTTATGGTACGGCGTGCAAAGTTGTTCAAATCAATATTATCGTTGCTGTTTGTATTTGCGTTGATGATAACGCTTGTACCGCCAGCGTTTGCCATGTCGCCGGAGAACGACAGTCAAGGCTGGCACGATACAGATGTTGATTATGATTTAATTTCCGGCTATGCAATTTTTGATTTTGAAAACGACGTTGTTTTCCTTTTCTTTTTTATTTCTGACTATGATACGCACTGGGAACATTATTTGGGGATCTACGGGGATAACCCTGTAAAATGGAATGAGCGTGAACCGGACGACAGAGATCCACTTGGCTTGAGTCTCTTCACCTATAAGCCGGACATTATTGTAATCATGCAAAGCAGTAATCCATATGTCTATTGTATTAACAATCCATTACTATATATTGATCCATCTGGAAATGACATTGGGGAGAATTTTAAAAATGGCATTGAGTTTATGCAACAGATTTATCAACAATATTCAGGATTTATAAAAAACACACAAACATACATACATAACGGATTATGGTCGTCGAATACCTGATTTTATTAATGCACGAGTTATTGGTGAAATAAAGAATGTTAATTATCAATCTTTGACACAACAATTGCGCGGCATGATTCAAATAGCCAAAGCTACAGGCAAAAGATTCATTCTAGTTGTTAGAGATACCACTGTACTATAAGCACCATTACTTAGTAAGCTTGACGAAGCAAAAGCATTTTTAGTACGGGAAAGTTTTAACGCAAAATCTGGATTCATGTTCATTTTTCTAACAGAAGAACAGATTAAGGAAATTGAAAAGTTTTTTGACCTCTCACAGAATGTATTTGCAGGAGGTGTACAATGAGGATAACATTTTCATTTAATACCTTAAAAGACTTAAGTGATTTATCAAGAGGAGAAAAATTACTTGAAATATTATCAGATTATGGGCTTATAATCGAAAAAGCCGGTGAGTTTGAACCAGTGCGAAAAGAATTTGACCTAAATAGTTTCCCTAAAATATGGAAAGGAAGGGGAACAAAATCCTTGCATTGTTGTTTTATATTTAGAGGTAAAAAGGATTTTAGTTTTTCTGGAATGGCTTCATGGTTTTTGAATGTTCATCCTAACTTAAAATATCTTAATGGTGTGCATTTATGGCTAAATATACCCAAAAACAAATATGATATTAACAAATTAATACAGTTAGGTGATGATCTATTCCTTTGGTCTGAAGCGGTATATGGGTTTATTACAGAAAGCTTAAAAGATTTAACTAAAATATTTTTACAGAAAAAGAGAGGTTCGGTGTCTCTTGGAAATATCTATGATGGACTTCGTGGTTTAATGTGGGTTAATTATTTTGGTACTCCTTATTTGCAGGAAAAGGATTTCCATTTGCCAGATGATCATGTGTCTGTTGGTCATGGAGCGCGGATTATCTTAACTGAAACGCCAAATGATGAGAAACTAGGCGACTTAAGCTTTCGTAAAACTATAATGGATAGAATTGGCGCAGATTGGTTTTTTCAATTCGAAAAAATTGAAAATAATATCGGCTTTATGTCAATAGAACAACAAGTTCGAAGGAGAAAAACGCCACATTTTGATAATTCAGAAATAATTGACAAGTCTATAATTTAGAACCTAAATTCTATATATTTTTATAGTAAACATCTAACAAACACAATCGAGCGCATCAAGTGGTACGCCAAGGATTGATAGTATAGTTCTTTGCTGTTTTGTGAGCGGGGTAATCATTCGCTCATATCCGTCAATGTAACCGATTTTTGAGTTTCCCCAAAACTGAATTAGAGGCAGAACAAAAAGCTATTTATAACAGGGCTTAAGCAGTAGGTTTAAAGTGAAATCAATTTACTTGAAAACCAGTGACAGATAGTATAAGATGTAAGAAAATGCCAAGGGATGGCGATGTAAATTCTATTCTCCGTTTATGATTTGCAAGATTTTTGAGTGTTTTAGATTCCACCAAGAAGCTATTACGATTACCGGCTATGCAAATATAGACGTTTACGATTGGGTTGTGGGCGCGCAGCCCACCTTGGTTCATTTCAGGAGTATTCTATGGCAAAAGTGAAAACTGTGTTTTTTTGCTCTTCCTGCGGAGGGGAAAGTATACGCTGGCAGGGGAAATGCCCACATTGTGGCGAGTGGAACACTCTAATAGAAGAGCGGCTGGTAAAAGAAAGCGCCGGTTACACCAAGCCTTCCCGGCCAATTATGCAAGCTACGCCTTTAGCAGTGCTAGAAGGCGCAGCGCAAGATCGTAAACAAACTGGCTTGTCTGAATTAGATAATGTGCTGGGAGGCGGTCTGGCGGCAGGTTCTTCACTTTTACTAGCCGGAGAACCGGGTATTGGTAAAAGCACACTCTTGCTGCAATTGGCTCACGGGCTTGCGCAAACTGGTCTTACCCTATATGTGAGCGGCGAAGAAAGCCTGCAACAAATACAAGCGCGGGCCCAACGCTTACAAACAGTGAACGAATGTATTCTGTTGCTGGCGGAAAACGAGATAAGCCGGGCGCTTGCCGAAGCTTATCGCTTGAGCCCCTCCTTGCTTATCATCGATAGCGTACAGGCGCTCTATGATAACGAGCTCGCCGGTACAGGAGGTTCTGTATCACAAGTGCGGGCGGTAACTGCTGCTTGTTTAGACGCAGCACGGCAAATGGGCTCTTCGGTGGTGTTGGTAGGACATGTGAATAAAGAGGGGCAAATAGCCGGGCCGCGCTTATTGGAACATATGGTAGATACAGTACTATATTTTGAGGGAGATCGCCATCAATCGCTCCGTTTGCTACGGGCAGTTAAAAACCGTTTTGGCGCTACTAATGAAGTAGGCGTATTTGAAATGACCAGCAGAGGTTTACTGCCATTAGATCAGCCTTCGGCATTTTTCTTGAGCGGGAGAGAGATTATTCGCCCCGGTAGCGCTGCCACTTGCGTTATGCAGGGCAACCGGCCAATGTTATTGGAAGTGCAAGCCCTGGTAGCCCCCTCCAGTTTCGGTAATGCCCGCCGTTTGGCCGCCGGCTATGATACGCAAAGATTGCTGATGATACTGGCAGTGTTGGAAAGGCGTTTGGGCTTAAGCTTGGGGAACCGGGACGTTTATGTAAATATAGCCGGCGGTTTGCGTGCCGAAGATACGGCTATAGATTTAGCGATAGCTGCCGCAGTGGTTTCTTCTCTAAAAGAGCAGCCACTTGAAGAAGGCTTGCTAATATTCGGTGAAATGGGCTTATTAGGGGAATTACGGGCAGTGGGGCAAATAGCGCGCCGCTTACGCGAAGGCGCGGCCTTTGGATTTGGCATGGCGCTTATGCCGCGTCAAACTTCTTTGCGCTCTTATAAAGATATAGGGGCAAATAAAAACAACCCGCGAATCTTGGAAGCCGCCGATTTAGAACAAGCTTTACTTATATTAGGGCTAAATTAAAAAGGGCAGCGAAGATGGTGATGAGCAAGTATTTTAAGATACCCAAAATAGTTTATAGAAATAAGGCTGCCGCACAACGATGTGTAAATAATCGTTTGCGACAGCCTTTTCAGCTTATTGTTTATACGGTTTGGGCAGGGCAGATTTGCATAAGGCATTTTTCAATATTTGTTTTTACTAAACAAGAATGAGGATGTTTTTCTCCCAGTTTATGCAAAAACACCAAATAACTTTTGTCGTAACATTCTAAAGCTTTATCATAGTCGCCTTGATTATAATAAACTGCTGCAATATTATTATAAGTGGTGGCAGTAGAGGGGTGCTCGACACCTAAGATTTTTTCTTTGATAGCCAAAGCTTTATCAAACCATTCCAGCGCTTTTTTGTATTCCCCATATCTACTATAAATAAGGGCGATATTATTATACGTAATGGCAATATCTGGATGCTCTATTCCCAGCGTCTTCTCACGAATATCCAGTGCTTTGCCATACCATTCCAGCGCTTTAGCATGATCCCCCTGGCTGTCGTAAACCACCGCAATATTGTTATAGGTAGTGGCGGTATCGGGGTGTTCTTTACCAAGCTCTTTTTCAATAATGACTAAGGCTTTTTCATACCAAGCCAGGGCTTGCCCATACTCACCCATGTTTTTGTAGACTAAGGCTATATTGTTATATGTTTCTGCGGTTTGCGGATGCTCGGCGCCCCATGCTTTCCTGCGGCCGATTAAAGCCTTTTCATACCATACCAGTGCTTCAGCATAATTGCCTTGATTATCATAAACCCCCGCAATATTATTATACAAACTGGCTGTATCCGGGTGCTCTGCACCAAGAACTCTCTCTAGAATGGCTAAAGCTTTATTGAACCATTCCAGCGCTTCACTATATTGACCGTTAAAATGATACCCGTATCCGGCGTTATGATATAGTAAAGCCACTTTTTTTAATGCCTCTTCATCCTCACTCAGCAATGCCTCGGCATATTCCGCTATTTGCAGGGCATGAAGAGCCCTTTGCTCAAAAATACTCATAGAGCGTATGTTTCCATAACTATACTTAAAAATACTACATGCCATATCAAGGCAATAGATTAACCAACGCGTATCGTTTTGTAACTCTTCCCGTACGGCTTCCTGCGTTTGGCGGCGCAAGAAGAGCAACCCACCTTTTTTGCGGGCTAAGGAATGCGCGCTCAGTTCGGCAATAGTTTTGTTTAGACTGGGCGTGTTCATTAAAGTTCCGCTTAAAGGAACAGGCATGCTATAACGGCCTTCACGCAGCATAGAAAGGGGTATCCCTTCCGGCGCCAAATAAGCGCAAATATTCAACAACTGCCGAGCGCTTTCCATTTTTATACGCTTGATTGCAGCGGCAGTATGATCTTGAATATCAAATAATGTACCATTTTTGTTGTTCATAGCCAGCCCTCCTTTCATGTATGTAATTCTATTTCCGCTTATTCTTATAATATACTATTTTTGTCTATTTGTCAACGGTATTAACAACTATTATAGTGAACATGGTTATAAATTACCTTGCAAAATCCTCGTATCTGCGCTAAACTATAATTAAATGGTTAAAACCTTCTGCTCTATAATCCAAGTATTTAGCCTTAAGCAGCGGTAACAAACTCAAAATATTAAGGGCGCCTCTAAATACCCGCTCATCACCATCTTCGCTGCCCTTTTTCCGCCTAGGCTGCGTTGCTACGCTTCACGTAGCTTTAGGCTACGCTTCAGCTCCTCCGCCTTGCTAGGCGAAAAACTTGCTTGAGTATTTGGCAATTCTTATTATTAGCTATACCCTTAACCATTTTGGTATGCTTAGCCTAAAGAAAGGAGGCCGCTATGGCTTTTAGTATAAATAAGCCGTCAGGAATAGATGCGCAAGAGTGGCTGCTGATAAAAAACAGCCAAAAGGGTGATATCGCTGCCTTTGAGGAATTAACGCTTAAGTATCAACAACGTATTTATAATATTGCTTTAAGGGTGCTGGGTAATGTAGAAGACGCGGCGGATACTACTCAAGAAGTGCTGCTAAAAATTTATCGTTCTCTTCCTAAATTTCGCGGGGAAGCTGCTTTTTCTACCTGGGTTTACCGTATAAGTGTCAATACTTGCCGCGATATGTTGCGGCGCAATTATAGATTAAAGGAAGACTTATTTCCTGATTTTGGTGAAGGCAATGATGACGAGGCAAACCGCGAAGTAGCCGACTATTCTCTAATGCCGGAAAACATTTATTTAGCGCAGGAGACCGAAGCTTATTTACATGCATTAATAGACGGTCTTTCGCCTAAATACCGCCTGGTGGTTACCTTACGTGAAATATCCGGTTTAAGTTATCAAGAAATAGCCTCAGCGGTAAATATCTCTGAAGGAACGGTAAAATCCCGCTTAAACCGGGCCCGTAAATGTATGCGCGAAAAAGTATTGCGCGATGCGGAACATTATCCGCATTTAAGCCGTCTAATCGGAGAAAGGGGGGTGGAAGATGGAATGCATTAAAGCCAAAGAGTATGTGCAACCATATATTGACGAAGCGCTGCCGGCTTCTGCCCGCAGAGAGTTTGAATTGCATATGCAAAACTGCCCCGCTTGCGCTACCGAAGTTAAGCAATGGCAAGCGCTTAGCCAATCTTTGCGCTCATTACCTTTAGCCCAGCTGCCACCCGGCTTTTCCCAAGCGTTGCACGAAAAGCTGGCAGCTGAACCCACACCTAAGCAACCTTCATTTGTACAACGCAGCTGGGTTAAAGGTTTAACAGCCGCTGCCCTTTTAATACTGGTATTTGGCGCAATTACACTGGGGAGCAATATTAAACGCGTCAACGATTACCCTATACAAGGCCTGCCAATCGTAATGAATGAATCTACGTCGCCGGCAGCTACACCGGCTTCGCCGCCACCACCCAGTGAATTATACACTAACTATTATATGGCAGGAGCAATACAATTGGATCGAGAAAGTAATTTCTATGATTCCTATGACTCCTATGATTATAATAAAGAGGCGGAAATTTTGTATGAAAGAGATGTTTATATTGATACAGTCACAGCGGATAGTGCCTCTGCCTTGCCCGAAGAAGCATTTGAAGAAGGGGTTTGGTCAACAAATACCTTTGGCGTTATTAGTGAAGCGCAAATAGCTAAAGATGTTTTAGAACCGCAGAACGCCGGCCAAGTGGAACGTAAAATCATCCGCGATGCCAACTTATCTTTAAGAGTAGATAATTTCGACACTGCTTATACACGTATTACCGATTTAGCGGCGCGCTATGGGGGTTATGTAGTCTCCGGAGACGCTTTTAGCTACGATGGCGAAAAGATGCAGCGCGGAAATATAATGCTTCGTGTGGAAGCTTCCCGCCTTACAGAGGCGTTAACCGAAATCGAGAGCCTGGGCAAAGTTGAAAGCCGTAACATTTATTCGCAAGATATCACTTTGGAGTACTATGATGTTGAGGGCCGCCTTAATCAATACCAGACTCAAGAGCGGCGCCTTATGGAAATACTAAATAAGGCGGAAACTGTAGACGATCAGATAAAAGTAGAGCGCGAACTGACGCGTATACGCACGCAGCTCGACAAACTAAACGGCCAAATGCGTTACTATAATCAAATGACCGCTCTTTCCAGTATCAATGTTAACCTATATCAACCAGATGCCTCCACGCAAACAGTACGTTTAAGAGGGTGGGTTGGTTTATTTGGAGATATACGGGAAGGTTTTATTAGCGGTATAAATAAATTGATTGGCGGCGTCTTTGCTTTTACGGTAGGCTTAGCCCGCCTGCTGCCCTTGCTAGTGCTGATAATTATTGGGCTGACCGTGTTGGCGCTGTTGATTAAGCATTGGTTACATAAAAAGCAAAAATCATAAAAATACTCGCGCAAACCAGCAATTAACCGTTTCATTGTTGATGGAATGTCACCTGTGGGCACATGAATAAATCTGCCTCCCTAAGTATGATGACTGCCCTATTCTTGCCGTCATTATCTGTATCAATTGAATTTTTGATAGCAAAAACGGCGCGACTGCAAAATTCACAGTTGCGCCGTTTTTGCTTGTTTTTTTGCAAAAAATTAAACCAGAAAAAAGTGTTACCAAAATGTAACCAAAATATGGTATAATAATTATTACGCAGTGGTTGTTGTTTTATTAAAAGGCGCTCTAGATTATCTCGC
>WRKD01000158.1 GCA_009778255.1 Bacillota bacterium | reverse complement strand
TTGAGCTTTACCTACGTGCAGTATCTGTGACTTTGCGAAGCAAAGGCCAGACAAATGCCTACGGCAAAACCACTGGTATGCACGTAGCTTATCTATTAAAAAACACCGTTACCTCAGTTCCTACGCCTAGTTTGCTTTTTAGTGATACGTTCCAGTTATATAAGGAGCAGATATGCTTCACTATGGAAAGCCCCAGCCCTGTGCCGCCACTTTGTACAGACCGGCTTTTCTCCACACGATAAAACCGCTCGAATATTCTTGTTTGTTCTTCGGGCGATATACCAATACCATCGTCAAAGATGCAGAGCACTGCATCTTTTTTATCATACTCTATAGTCACAGAAACCCTGCCTCCAGGATCATTATACCGCACCGCGTTTTCAATGAGGTTTTTAACAAGTTCATATACATGCTGCTGCTCCGCATATACAATAGCATCGCCGATACTCTCAAATGTAAGGGATTTGTCTGTTATAACAGATGATAATGCTCCTTGTACTTCATTTATCACTTGCGCTAACCCTACAGATACAGGTTTGATATTTTGCGTATTTTCGAGTTCTGATAATTTTAACATATCTCCGATAAGTGTCAGCATGCGCTCTGTTTCACGGGCAATTCCCTCAATAAACTTGCTAATTTTTTCATCCTTATTATTGATTGCCATTAATTCATTAAAGCCTTTAATTGCGGTTAACGGTGTTTTAAGCTCATGTGAAGCATTGGCAAAAAATTCTTCGCGTCTTATCGCGTTTTCCCGATTCTCCGTAACATCCGACAAAGCAACCATGGTAAGTTCGGCACCTGGAAGACGCTTTACCGCGATCATGTAAACATATCCGTTTAGTGTAAGATCGAACAGTACAATTTTCTCTTGGGTAACACATTCGTTCACAGCCTTTACGAGCGTTTGGTCAAAGGTTAGATAATTTAAATTTTTTCCTACAATATCCGGGTTTACTCCAAAAATATTAATCGCAGACGAATTGATCAACGTTATGTTCTTTGCGCCATCTAAAACAATGAGGCCATTACCGATATTGTCGAGGATATAATTCAGCTTGGTTTTTTCATAATTTAACTCTTGTATGCTTTTTTGCAGTATCTGCGCGACTTCATCAATACTTTGTGTAATTAGAGAGATTTCTTCATAGCTATCGGCAACAGGCTCTAAACTGTATTCTCCACTTGCTAATAAGCGTAGTTTGTGTTCAAAAGCTTTAAATGGTTTTGTGAAATTAATAATCATTTTACGCGCAAAAGCAAAGCAGAGCATGGTTATTATAAACAATACAATGATAAGCAACGGCAGAGATTGCAGTAAATATGAGTCGATTTTTGCAACGGGTACGGCAGTTCTTATAAATATAAAGGCATCGTCGTTTGCTATTTTCAAGGCATAATAAATCATATCCACGCCAAGTGAATCTGAATAACGAATAAATGCTTCCGGAGAGCCACTGGCGGCTGCCTGTACTTCGGGACGATTTAAATGATTTTCGAGCGAAGCTATATCTAGAGGGCGGCTGTCTGCCAATACCTTGCCATCTGAAGCAATGATGGAAATCCTCATATCCCCGCTTGTTTTAACAAAAGATGCAAAATCAGTATTATCATTGAATAGACCGGCATAGTTTTGCGCCGTTTCCATAACCAGATCTTTGGCGAGTTTTAGATCATTGTTATGGGTTATATAAACGGACATACCAAAAAAGCTAAATAGACCAATAAATAGTAATAAAGTTGTATATAAAAATAAGCGTCTTTTCATGTCAACATATATCCCACCCCTCTTATGGTTTGTATAATAGCTTCACTTCCGGCTGCGGAGAGCTTTTTTCTCAGCTCCTTAATATGAATATCGAGAGTTCTGGTCTCACCAGCAAAACTACTATCCCATACATCATTAAAAATCTTTTCCCGATCTTGTACCTGTTCAGGGTTTTCGCACAGCAGAGCCAAGAGATTATACTCTTTGAGTGTTGTTTGTATATATATACCGTTTACTGTTATGCGATGTTTGATATGGTCAACTATTATATTTTTATAAATAATGCTGCCGGCAGTTACTTGTATACTCTTTCTTAAATTTGCTTTGATGCGAGCTATGAGTTCAAGAACGCCAAATGGTTTGGCTATGTAGTCGTCGGCGCCCATGTTGAGGCCTTTTACCTTTGCTACTTCCTCTCCTTTAGCCGACACCATAATAACTGGAATATGCGCCGTTGTTTGATCTGCTTTTAAGCGGGCTAAAATAATAAACCCGTCGTCCCCAGGCAACATGATGTCGAGCAAGATTAAATCGGGAAAACTTCTTTTTGCCAGTTCGGCAAAAAAAGCATTTCCGTCGTTAAAGCAACGGCAATTAAATTCGTCTTCCAATGAATATTGATAGATTTCTTGCAGTGCGGTGTCATCCTCAACCGCGAAAATCATATACTTCACCATATCAACTCAATTCTTGGGATGATTCCCTGTAATAGCGTATTCTACTAACTCTCCGATATTAACGGCGTGGTCTCCTATGCGCTCAAGATATTTATTTATCATCATGAACATTACCGCTTGTTCTGCGTTTTCAGGGTTTTTCTTTATTAACCCGATAAGATCGTTCATAATGATATTGAAAAGTTCGTCAACTTTATCGTCTGTTCTGTCTAGAGAACGGGCAAGCTCTATATCATGATTAATATACGCCTGTACGCCATCTTTTACCATTTGAATAACGATGACCGCCATTTGAGGAATATGTACGAGTTTGTTAATATACTCCTCATCATCTAATTGTATGGTGATCTCGGCAATATCTCGCGCCTGATCGCCAATACGCTCGAGATCGGTAATCATTTTCAGAACCGCCGAAACCTCTCGGAAATCGCTTGCCACAGGGTGTTCCATCATGAGTATCTTTAGGCAGGCTTGTTCAATATCTCTTTCCATTTTATCAATAACTTTGTCTTCCTCAAAAACTTCTTTAGCGAGATTATAATCCTGTTCTGAAAGTGCCCTTACACATTTTTCAATGGCAACTTCAATATGACGGCACATCAAAACAAGATTATCAAAAATACCGTTCAATTCCTTTTCGTAGCGCACCCTTATAGACATAAGTATACTCCTTTTTTAAGAAATTATCAATTTTAGAGCATCTCTAATTATTCCGAATTGCCAGATTCACTAGCAATTTTTTCGCCTAGCAAGGCGGAGGAGCTGAAGCGTAGCCTAAAGCTAAGTGAAGCGACGACAACGCAGTCTAGGCGGAAAAGGACAGTGAAGATGGTGATGAGGAGGTATTTCGAGGCGGCCTTAACCAAAGCGTCCTGTAATATAGTTTTCCGTGCGTTTATCCTGCGGATTTGCAAAGAGTTCATCCGTTTTGTTGTATTCTATGATTTCACCTAAAAGGAAAAACGCAGTTTTATCAGATATACGCGTCGCCTGCTGCATATTGTGGGTGACGATGACAATTGTATAGTCTGCTTTTAACATACTCATCAAATCTTCTATTTTACCTGTTGATATCGGGTCAAGCGCGCTGGTCGGTTCATCCATCAATAGTATTTGAGGGTCGGCTGCGAGCGCCCGGGCTATGCAGAGCCGCTGTTGCTGACCACCCGACAACCCCATGGCATTTGTATAAAGGCGATCTCTTACTTCCCCCCATAATCCTGCCTGTTTCAACGAGCGTTCGACGATTTTGTCAAGTTCATTTTTTTTCTTGGTTCCAAAAGTTCGCGGAGCAAAAGCGACATTATCGTAAACACTCATAGGAAAAGGATTGGGCTTTTGAAAAACCATGCCGACATTTTTACGAAGTAAGTTTATATCCGTGTTTTTATCATAAATATTCTGATCTCCGATTTTTATTTCTCCGCTGATACGGCAGTCCTCAATGAGATCGTTCATGCGATTTAAAGATTTAATAAACGTCGATTTTCCGCAGCCTGATGGCCCGATCATAGCAGTGACCTCGTGTTCCTCAATTTCTATATTTATGTTCTTTAGTGCATGAAATTCACTATAGTACAAATCGCAGTTGCGAACGGTAATATTAAATTTCTTATCCATCAGCAAGCTCTCCCTTGCCATATATTTTGCCGATAATGGTCGCCATGATATTAATAGATACAACCAAAACCAGAAGCACCACACCGGTTGCCGCCGCCTGTTCGGGATAACCATGGGAACCAAAATAGTATACGTCGAGAGCCAGGCTTGTTCCAGGCGAAGCAAAGTCTTTCGGCATTTTATTAACCACCATACCGATGGTCAGAATTAGAACAGCGCTTTCAGAGATCACGCGCCCTATAGCCAAAATAAGCGACGTCACGATACCACTCGCGGCACAGGGTAATACTACTGAAAAAATTGTTCGTACCTTCGACGAACCAAGAGCCAAACTGCCTTCCCGCAATGAACGCGGTACGGCGAGCAAACTTTCTTCGGTGGAGCGTACAATGACCGGTAATATCATAACAGCTAACGTGATACCGCCGCCGATTAACGAATATTTGAATCCAAGCGCGATAACAAAAACCAGATACCCGAAAATACCGTATACTATAGAAGGTATACCAGCCAGTGTTTCTACTGCTATCCTTATAATATGTATCAGGCGTCTCTTGTTATTTGTATATTCAGTTAGAAAGATAGCGCTTCCTATTCCAAGAGGAGCGGCGATTACTATGGAAATCAATACCAAATATAGCGTTCCGATTAAAGCAGGCTTGATCGTCGGATTCTTACTGCTGTATTCACCAAATAAAAGTTGTAAATTAACATAAGGTAAACCTCGTACAAGAATAAATACAATAACGGTAATAAGAGCTGCTAAACTTAGTAAAAGCGCTCCTTGCGTTAGTAATTTCATAACTTGATATTTAAGCATTTGTCTTCTGTGCGCGCTTTCTTTCAAAGCTAAAGCCCCCTTTCAGCAGCGTAAAACTAATATTTAAGAGCAGCGTAAAAAAGAATAATACCAAACCAGTTGCAACAAGGGCAGTTGCGGCGTCGCCACGAAGTTCTGTTGCGCCCATAGCTATATTGGCCGTAAGTGTTCGCACCGATTGAAAAAAGCCTTTCGGCATGAGCGGCGAGCCGCCTATGACCATTATTACAGCCATTGTTTCGCCAATCGCGCGCCCTATAGATAATACGATAGCGGCAAAAATCCCATTTTTTGCTGCGGGGAGCATAACCATGAATACACTTTGCGCTTTGGTTGTGCCAAGAGCAAGCGCACCCTCATAATAATTCTTCGGAACCGCATTTAAAGAGTCGAGACTTACGCTGACTATAGTTGGCAATACCATTATCGAAAGAACAAGGCTAGCGGCAAGTATGCCGTAACCGATTCCATTTGGCGAAACAGAGTCTCTTAAAAAAGGCACTATGATAACCATTCCGAATAAACCATATAATACAGATGGTATACCAGATAAAAGGTTGATCATTTGGCGAATAGGGGGTACAATTTTCTTAGGGCAAAATTTATAAAGACTGATGGCCGTGCATAAGCCGATTGCCACCCCAATGGTTGTAGCAAGCGCTGTAACATAAAGTGACGCCACTATCATCGAAAGAATGCCATATGATTCATTGTTTAAGTTCCATGTAGTAGAAAAAAAGTTACCGAGCCCAATTTTTCCTATGAAGGGCACTCCGTTAGCAAACAGAAATACACAGATACAGCCAAGTGCAAATATGGAAAAAACCGCGCAAAATAAAAATATTCCGCGCATGATATTATCTCTTGCTTTAATAAATCGAAAAGTTTTATTCATGAGCGCCTCCCGCCGATAATATGAGAAAGGGCGGAATATTGACTCCCGCCCTTTCTCATTATTTTATTTTATGAGGGCGTTCCATTTGGTTATAGCACTCGAACCAGCTTCTATATCGTAAATATTCTTAAGATCACTCACCAGAATACTATCAAGTGGGTTATTCTTATTAATAATTACCGCAATGCCATCTTTACATACTACATAATCAGTACAGGAAGGAGCTTTTTCAAGGCTGAATTCTTCGCTTATCATACCAAATTCGGATACGCCTTCATCTGCATTCTTATATCCAGTGCCACTACCGCCACCGCTAACCGTAACATCTATATTGGGCTGAAGCTTCTCAAACGCCGCCGCCAGTTCAGTCATTAAGGGTTGAAGTGAAGTCGAGCCGCTTATATCAATGCTCCCCTGCAATGATCCATTGATTTTATATGCCAAAGCATTATCTGCTATCGAAACATATCCTTCGCCGGATATAATTGTTTGCGCGTCACTAGATTGCAGGAATACATAATATGCCTTGTTTATGTCATTATTGAGCGTAGCCTCTTTATACACTATCGACAACGGCCGGGAAATTTTATATGTGCCATTTTTAATGTTGGCAACTGTAGCTTCTACTCCGTCAACCTTGAGCATCTTAACATCGTTTGTCACATAACCAAGACTCTCATAGGCAATTGCATTAGGATTACCCTTAACTTCTGTTAAAATGCCAGCCGTACCGGTTTGGATGATTACATTTTCCGGGTCTGCCTTTCCTTTCAGCCCTATGAGTTCCATAAAAGCGGTTTTCGTGCCGCTGCCATCTTCTCGTGCTAGGATTGAAATGTTTTTCGTCGTATCGAAAGCCGAGGCATTGGGAGATAATGGAGTTGAAGAATTGTTGGAACTTGTGACCGTGCTACTTTGAGAGCTGCTGCTTGAAGTGCTGCTACTTTGAGAGCTGTTACCATAGCATGCAGTTAAGATTAATATAAAAGCTACTAACATAGAAACCACAGCCAAGATTTTTTTCATAATCACTCATTCTCCTTGATTTATATTTTTTATTATCGAGAATATTTTACCAAGGAAAATCATAATGTAAAATCAATAAAACGTAAGGGCAATGTAAAAAGTACGTAAGATTTCAAGAGTTATTGTTGTATGAGTTAATAATAAGAAATCACTAGACTAATAAATTGTTCTTGACTTTAACATTGTGTTAAGGCTTATTCTATAAAAGCAAGCCGGATTGCAATAAAGAAGAAAAGGAGTTGTATTATTATTTTTAAAATAGGCGAGTTTTCAAAACTTGTGCGGGTTTCTCCTAGGATGCTGCGTCATTATGAAAAATGCGGTGTGTTTTATCCTGCACAAATAGATAAATTCACAGGTTACCGGCAGTACAGCGCAGGGCAAATACCGCTTATTACTAAAATTGTTGCGCTACGGGATATGGGTTTTTCTATAGAAGAGATAAACGACATCCTACCGCACTTTGAAGACAACGCCTATATGGATGGGGTTTTACGTGCAAAAATAGCTACGGTAAAATTATCTATTCAGGCAGAACAGGAAAAACTTGAAGCGCTCATGTATATGAGCGGTATAGTACGAAAGGAGAGAAATATTATGGTCTTTGAAGTTGAATTAAAAAAGCTGCCGCCTATAAAAGTGTTATCCTTACGGGGTATCATTCCCCATTACAGAGATGAGGGAATACTATGGGAAAAACTGGCGCAATATATTGAAGAGAATAAAATTTTAGTTAAAGGCGGTGGTTACTCTACTTTTTTTGATGAGGAGTATAAAGAGACTAACCCAGACGTAGAAATTGCCGTTTTGGTAGATAAGCTTGATGAAAGCGTCGGCGAGTTTATTTACAAAGAATACCGTGAAATTTCACAAGCTGCGACAATTCGCTTTTCCGGCCCCTACGATGGAGGATATGATGCAGCCTGTGAAAAGCTGGCAAATTGGATAGAGAAAAACAGTTATGTATTTGCCGGACAGCTTCGTGGTCATGTTATTATTTCGCCACAAGAAGATAGTAACCCAGAGAACTGGCTTACAGAAATTCAGGTTCCGGTAGAGCGGAAATAATCTGCCAAGGTGGGCTAAAGCCCACAACCCAGAAGCTTTTGACTAACTCTTTAACATCTAAAACCCAATAGCCTTTGCCTATGCTATAGGGGCATAGGCAAAGGCTAGTAGTTTATAGAATAATTGCCTCTATTCAGGCAAATCAGCTGCAGTTGGTTTTATCCTATCCAAAGTGCGTTTTCCAATACACTTTTCTATTGTTCGCTCTGGCAGTGGTCTGAATATCGGGCATAAGCGGCTGTCAAGATAGTAAAAAAATTACATGATTTCAAACAAATTCTTCGAAAACTTTAAGATTCCCTCGTCCCGCATTTTACAAAGCTCATTTGACATCGCACTCCTGTCTACACAGAGATAATACGCCAACTCCTCCCGGCTGTAAGGAATCGAAAACTTCTTTGCCGCGCCTCTATGATAGTCTAAAAAGCTTAACAGTTTTTCTCTGGTAGTGCGCTTGGAAAGTATATCGATCTTTTGAGTTAATACTAAGTTCTTACGAGCTACCTGTTTCAGCATATTTTTAATCAGCAGGGCATGGAACGGACAGGCGGTGCTGCAGACAGTGATTATTTTTTTGTAGTCAATAAACAGTATCTTTACATCCTCTGATGCTTGTACAGTTACAGGACTGTGGTCGATGCCGGCGCACGCGAACACCTCGCCGAAGACTTCCGAAACCCCAAGTTCGGTCAGGATGGTGATGTTGCCGCCTAAATCCTCTTTGATGACTTTCACAACGCCCGACAATACCAATCCGACAAAGTTTACGGTATCACCGGAAAGCAGGATCACATCCCCTTTATTATAAGCGGATGTTCTTGCCGATAAGCAAGACAGCATACTCTCAAAATCGCTGAAAGCAATTCCTTGAAACAAGGGGTTGCTTTTAACTATGTCGAAAATGTCGAAAATCTTTTTCAAAAATCTCACCTTTTCGTTGTTTATACAACAGACGCATTGCGTTTATTATATTATACTGACCACAATAAATCAATACGAAAGGGGCGAAATCATCATGTCAATGTTTTGTTTTCAATGTGAGCAGACTGCGAAAGGGACGGGCTGCACAGTAAACGGCGTATGCGGAAAAAAGAACGAGACCGCCAACCTTCAGGACATTCTTACTGGTGAGCTGATCGGCCTCGCCAGAGCTGTGGACGGTAACAAACCGGACGAAAGCACCAACAAAGCCGTAATCGACGGTTTATTTATAACCGTGACCAATGTAAACTTCGACGATGAAATATTACTCCGCCTAATCGAGATCATCAAGAAAGAAAAAGCAAAGTATATACCGCAGTGCGGCGATTGCGCACAGACTTATTCAAGGAACGACGCATATGATATGACTCGGTTATGGAAAGATAACGAGGATATACGCTCTCTGAAATCGCTTTTACTGTTCGGGATGCGCGGCATGGCGGCATACGCCCATCACGCCTATGCTTTAGGTTTCAGCGATGACTTTGTCAACAGTTTCTTCTACAAGGGATTGTTCGCGCTTGGTGAGGACATGGCCGCCGATGAGTTGCTTGCGCTTGTAATGGAACTCGGCAACGTCAACCTAAAATGTATGGAAATACTCGATACAGCTAACACCGGCGCTTACGGAAAGCCCATACCCACAAAAGTAAGTTGCAATATCGAACCCGGCCCGTTCATCGTCATATCCGGCCACGATTTACGTGATCTTAAACTCCTGTTAGCTCAGACAGAGGGCCAAGGGATCAATATTTATACACATTGCGAAATGCTGCCAGCTCACGGTTATCCCGAATTAAAAAAGTATACGCACCTCAAAGGCAACTTCGGTACAGCATGGCAAAACCAGCAGAGTGAATTTGCGAACATTCCTGCGCCTGTCTTGTTTACAACGAATTGTATAATGCCTGTGAAACCAAGTTATGCCGACCGGGTGTTTACAACTTCGGTGGTGTCGTATCCGGGCTTGGTACATATCGGTGATGATAAAGATTTCTCTATAGTCATCAGCAAGGCGTTGGATCTTGGCGGTTATACGGAAGAACACAAGATGACCGGTATCAATGGCGGCGACACCTTGACCACTGGCTTTGCGAAAGACACAGTACTATCAGTAGCTGACAAGGTTATAGAAGCGGTCAAAGCCGGGGCTATTAAACATTTCTTCCTGGTGGGCGGCTGCGACGGCGCGAAGCCGGGCAGAAACTATTACACGGAATTTGTGAAAAAAACTCCGAAAGATACGGTGATCCTGACCCTGGCCTGTGGCAAATACCGTTTCAATGACCTCGATCTTGGCGAGATCGGCGGTCTGCCCCGCCTCATGGATATGGGACAATGCAACGATGCATACAGCGCGATCAAGGTTGCCGTTGCACTGTCGGAGGCCTTTAATTGCGGGGTGAACGATCTGCCGCTGACTTTGGTTTTGTCATGGTATGAGCAAAAAGCTGTCTGCATTCTGCTGACACTTCTTTCTCTCGGTATAAAAAACATCTACATCGGCCCAAGCCTGCCGGCGTTCATATCGCCCAACATTTTAAACGCGCTGGTAGACATGTTCAACTTAACGCCGATTTCCACACCGGAAGCCGATTTGGAGAGAATATTGGGATAAAGTTACAAAACGCTGCCGGTTATTATAAAGCCGGCAGCGTTTTTTATGAAGGGCGCCTCTAAAAACTAGCTTTACAACTCTGCCAAATTAGCGCAACTATCATTTTCTCGTCATTGCGGCCTTCGCGCCGCAATCCC
>WRKD01000157.1 GCA_009778255.1 Bacillota bacterium | reverse complement strand
TGCACGTAGGTAAAGCTCAAAATCAAAGATTTTGGCTTTACCTCAGGCAAAAGCCTGGGAGGTCAACATTCAACACTCAGCACTTGCGGTCGAAGACCGCGTTAGTCACTTGCCCAACTAAAGCGTCGTCGCGCTTTTCTTCATACTTTTTTCTCTGGCCTCTTTCCTTTGGCCTCTGGCATCTTGCGGGCAAAGCCCGCGCTAGCCACTTGCCCGTGAGTAAAACCTTTCGTATAGGGGCGCCAAAGCACCCCCATACGATCGGTTCATCTATTATGCCGTCTCAAAGCCGGATTTTTTATTTAAGATAGAATTCAAATTCGCCACTTGCGGCATTGATCTTTAAAACAATGAAATTAGAAATCAAGTGCGTATGGTCTGCGGCAAAAGAAAGGTCGCCGGAAAGCCCTTTATACTTGTTATCTTCAATAGCTTTTACTACTTTGGCAGTTTCAATACTATTGGCGCGTTTGATGCTATCGACCAGCAGCATAATAGTATCATAGCATAAGGTGGAATAGGGGCCGGGGTCGGCGTTATATGAAGACTTATACTTTTCTATATAAGCCTGTCCGCCTTCGGCAAAATTAACATAAGGAGGTGAAAGCACAAAAACGCCTTCGCCCTGCTGGCCGGAACCAACTATCAATTCGGTAGCGGAAGAACCGTCGCCGCAGCAAATATAGCCGGTATAACCGCCGTTACGCAGCTGTTTAATAACATTAGAACCATCCGCAAAATAACCGCACCATAGCACCATATCGGCATTGGCTGCAAGTATTTTGTTTACTATAGCGGAAATATCTTGTTCGCCCTTTTGCATAACATCGGTGGTCACAACATTATAACCGGCCGGCGGCAGCATTCTATCGCTTAAATCGGAAAGGTCTTTGGTATAATCGTCGCCCTGATGAATAACGGAAACATTCTGAGAGTGCAGATTATCGAGTAATTTGATGAATATGTCTATTTGCTGGCCGCCGGGGCTGTTGACCATGAAGGTTTGCGGCAAACCGAGGTCTGTGATTTTAGTAGAATTGGCGGCGGATACCAACATAAGCTTATCGGCATCCAAAAATAGCTGTAAGGCAGGAATGGTAGCGCCGGAGCAATAACCGCCCACCACAAAATCCGGGTCGCCGGAAACTATTTTTGCTCCGGCGGTATTGGCTTGTGTTGGGTCGCAGGCATCGTCTTCATTGAATATCTCCAACTTATAGCCCAATACTCCGCCTGCGGCATTTACTTCATCGATTGCCATTTTGTAAGAATTCAACATATCCGCGCCATACGGGGCTTCCGAACCGGTCATGGGCAATAGCGCGCCAATTTTCAGCGTATCGCCGCTCTTTTCGCCTTGGCCACAGGCAGCAAGCAACATCAACGAACTTAGGATCAATACCACAATAAGCATTACTTTCTTCGACATTTAATATCCCCCTTTCAAAATACACCTACAAATTATAATTGCATTTGTGCCAATCAGCGGGTAAAACTTGCACTGCCCGCTAAGCGGCATATCTCAACCGCCGGTGATCCTAAAACCCGTTGGTAATGGGTCTTCGGGATCCAGAACCAGCTGATTGAAACCCATAATATAAGCCGCACCACCTACGATAGGTATAATAGCCGAAAAATCGGCCAGTTTGCAGAAACCGGCTATGCGGCCGGTCATCACAGTATCGATAATACTGTCATTTTGCAGGGTCATCCCTTCACTAAACAGGCCTTTTTTATATAATAAAGCCAAGCGTCCCGCTGTGCCGGTACCGGTAGGCGAACGGTCTATTTGCCCTTGGGCAAAAATACATACATTTTTGGAATGCCAGCCAAACTCTGTTTGCTGTAGCGGCGCTGTAAAAATTGTGCCGTAGATGCCGGCAATGCGCGGTTCCAGCGGATGCTCTACATGCATACTATCCATTACCGCATATTTTATCTCCATACCGCGCTTTACTAATTCTTCCATATAAAGAGGATCAACACTAAGGTCCAGCTTATCTGCGTCTACATAAGCATAGAAAGCACCGCCATAAACTATATCTACTTTTATTTCACCTAAACCGCTAAGCTTTAGCGGCACATCTTGCGCATAAACAAAAGAAGGCACATTTTCAAATTCCACATATTTAACTAAGCCTTTCTCACAGTGGGCCGTAGCGGTCACCCGCCCTGCCGGTGCGTCGATGCGTACAGTATTTGCCCCTTCTTTTATACTTATTTGTCCAATCTCTATCAGCGTCTTGGTAACGGCTATAATACCATGTCCACACATGCTGCTATAGCCTTCATTATGGGTAAAAATCACCCCAAAATCGCCGTCTTCTGTAGTGGGCGGAGTGATGATGCAGCCATACATGCCGGAATGGCCCCGCGGTTCGAGCATTATCAACTTGCGTAAATGATCAAAGTTATTTTTAAAATAAATGCGTTTATCCAAAATATCCGCACCTATCAGCGGAGGCAAACCGGCGGTTATAATACGTAAAGGCTCGCCGCCGGTATGTGCGTCTACAGTATTGATCATATTTGTAAATCTCAACATATTTTATACCGCCGATTTTTTAAAATGTGGAAGCATAAGTCATAAACAAATCAAATAAAACTCAAAAGAGAATTCTCTGTAAGCGGCAGTATTCCTTCTTTTGCCCTGATAAAAATCTTATCTAGTTTAAGAACAGCCTTAGAAAAGATTAAATAAAACTATTCATTGGCATCCTGGCAATTGTTTATATAACCCCATTGATTTTATCCCTAATATTTTCTATAATACATATATAATAACTAAGGCGGCTTAATAATGGAAATAATTAAAATAGCGCTGGTATTTGTATTGATCATGATCTTTTTGGGCAAAAAAGCGCCCATTATCATCGTTATGCCGGTGGCTTCGTTGCTGTTGGCAATACTATTTTCAATACCTCTTACAACTTTTGGCAAAACCTATGCTTTATCGCTGATCAGCCGCGAAACCTTGACCTTGCTATTAACCATGTATCTTATCATGCTATTGGAAGAGATCATGGTCAAGCGTGGCTATATGAAACGTCTGCTTTCTTCCATGGACGATTTATTTCACAGTAAAAAACTAAATATTGCCCTGCTGCCCATGCTCATAGGCTTTATGCCTTCCGCCGGGGGAGCTCTGTTTTCTGCCCCTATGGTTGGCAAAGCGGCGGAGGGAACTTCGCTTAGCGCCGAAGATAAAACCTTCCTCAATAGCTTTTATCGCCATATTATGGAAATATTCTTCCCCACCTACCCCTGTATCATCTTGACCAGCCAGCTTTCTCACCAACCCTTAAGCCGCTTGATACCGGTACTGTTTCCCATGGCAGTTATCGCTTTTATTATAGGGCAATGGCATATGCGCAAAGTCCCGCGGCATCAGCCTTTTCCCCGTAGTGGGCGCCTGAAAAAAACGTTGGCTTTATTGCTTGCTTTATGGCCTTTATTGACCCTTATTGGCCTGATGTTAGCCTTTCATATTCCGGTATATATTGCCACGGGTATTATATTAATTGCTTTGATCATCAGCGAACGCCTGCCGGCGCGGCATTTGCCGCAATTGCTTAAAGAATGTACTAATTTGCGTTTATTGATTACTGTAATGGCAGTAATGGCTTTTAAAGATACTTTGATGCTTTGTGGAGTAACAGATATACTGCCCGGCGCCATAGCCAAATTGCCTATTCCCGCTTTTTTAACTTTTTCGCTGATGGCTTTGCTAATTTCTGCCATAACAGGTATGACTATTACAACCACAGGTATTGTTCTTCCCTTAGCCCTAATAGGTGTGAGCAATACCCTACCTATAGCTACTTTGATTATACTTTCTGCTTACTGTGGCGTAATGGTAACGCCTATGCACCTTTGCATTACCATGGTAACCGAATATTTTAAAGCCGATCTCCGCCATGTGCTGGCCAAAAGCCTGCCCACATATTTGATCATGTATGCGCTTTCCGCCGGGTTATATATATTACTTAGCAGTGTGTAAAACATAAAATGGCTTATTTGCCGTTTTTTTGTTCTTGTATATTCACGCCGTAAAGGGTATAATAGAAAACAACCTTGTCAATCAATTCTACATAATGAGGAGGGGTTAGTTTGAATAAACAGGATCTTTTAGCTTTACCCAGTACAAATTTCATCGACGACATTATACACAAAGATTTAGAAAGCGGCAAATATGGGCTGCGCGTACATACGCGCTTTCCACCGGAGCCCAATGGTTACCTGCATATTGGCCATGCCAAATCTATTTGCCTGAATTTTGGCACAGCCACAAAATATGGCGGACTCTGTAATTTACGCTTCGACGATACAAATCCCTCTAA
Source organism: Bacillota bacterium (assembly GCA_009778255.1). Taxonomy (GTDB): domain Bacteria; phylum Bacillota; class Dehalobacteriia; order UBA4068; family UBA4068; genus WRKD01. The sequence continues at coordinate 6,089 of WRKD01000157.1, read as the reverse complement.
AGAGGAACAAGAGTTTATAGATTCAATTATGGAAAGTGTGAATTGGCTGGGTTTTACCTGGGAAAACAGGCTTTACTTCGCCTCCGATTATTTTGAGCAATTATATGAATTTGCAGTGCAACTGATAAAAAAAGGCAAAGCCTATGTCTGCGACTTAAGCCAAGAAGAAATACGCCTTTATCGCGGTACGCCTACCATACCAGGGAAGCTTTCTCCCTATGCCGCGCGGTCTGTAGAAGAAAACCTGCAGCTATTTACAGCCATGCGTAATGGAGAATTCGCAGATGGCAGCCGCGTGCTGCGCGCCCGCATAGATATGGCTTCTTCCAATTTTAATATGCGCGACCCGGTGCTTTACCGCATACAGCGCTCCACTCATCCTCGTACCGGCGATACCTGGTGTATATACCCCATGTATGACTACGCCCACCCCCTTTCCGACGCCTTAGAGGGTATAACGCATTCCATTTGCACCTTGGAATTCGAAAATCATCGCCCGCTCTACGATTGGTGCATAGAAAACTGCGATGTTCCCTGCCTAAGCCAACAGATAGAATTCGCGCGGCTGAATATTACCTATACGGTAATGAGCAAACGCAAACTGCGTCTTTTAGTAGAAGAAAACTTTGTAAACGGCTGGGACGACCCTCGTATGCCTACTTTGGCGGGAATGCGGCGGCGTGGGTATCCGCCGGCGGCTATACGCAGCTTTTGCGAAAAAATTGGCGTAGCCAAGGCTAATAGTACCGTGGATTTTTCCTTGCTGGAACATTGCCTGCGCGATGAGCTAAATATCAGCGCCAACCGGGTAATGGCTGTATTGCAGCCCTTAAAAATAATCCTGACCAATTGGCCACAAGGCAAAACAGAAAAGCTCGACGCCGAGAATAACCCGGAACAACCACAAAACGGTAGCCGCGAGCTCATCTTGGGCCGCGAATTGTATATTGAACAAAGCGATTTTATGGAAAACCCAGTCAAAGGCTTCCACCGCCTTTATCCCGGCGGTGAAGTACGCTTAAAGCATGCTTATATTATTCGCTGCGAAGAAGTAATAAAAGATGAAGCAGGCCAGATTACGCAGTTACTGTGCACTTACGACCCGCAAACTAAAAGCGGCGAGGCAGGAAGCGGCAAAAAAGTTAAAGGAACTATTCACTGGCTGGAAGCTTTCTCGGCCTTGCCGGCGCAAGTACGTTTGTATGGGCAGCTGTTTACCAAAGAAAACCCCGACGACGTAGCCGAAGGGGAAAACTTTACCGATTACCTGGCACAAGATTCTTTAATTATTCCGCCAAGCGCATTGGTAGAAGCTTCTTTAGCCGATATTGCCGCCGGGCAGACCTTTCAGTTTTTGCGCCATGGCTATTTTGCCGTAGATTTAGATACAAAACCCGGTTTTCCGGTTTTCAACCGTATAGTTTCTTTAAAAGACAGCTGGAGAAAAGGACTGCTACCCAGCCAAAAAGGATAGGAGAAACATGAATAAAAAATTATACCGTTCTGTTAAAGATCGCAAGCTGGCCGGGGTATGCGGCGGCGCGGGAGAGTTTTTTTCTATAGACCCCACCATCATCCGTGTACTATTTGTAATTTGCGCTTTTTTCCCCGGCTTCATTTTCGGCGGCGTACTTGTTTATATAGCCTTGGCGCTTATAGTGCCCCAAGACCCGGGCTATACAGATATATAACGGCGCTTAAGTATCTATGTCTACAAAAAATAGGCGAGAGGCTATGAAAAAAGGAGCGTGGCTGTGCTTATAAATAATTTGACCATAAAAACCAAAATGCTCATCTCCTTTGGCATAGCCATTGCCGCGTCTTTTTTGATAGCTTTATGCGGATATTTAAACATTTCAAATATGAACAAAATCATCAGCTCTAATGATTATATCATTATACAACCGCTGGCTTGTTTGAATGCTATAACCTTCAATTTAGAAAAAATAGAATCGCTGGCGCGAGATGTGATCATTTATTCCGCAGATGATCCGGAGGAAATTTATGTATCCATAAATATCTATCAAGCGAAATTGTTGCGAGATATCAATGATTATCTCGGCATTTTATATGATCACGGACATGAACAATCCAGCGAATACGCCTCTTTATCCGATTTAAGCTTGCGGGTTTTTGAATGGTCTTTAGAAATAGATCAAGTGGCGCAATTATCTATTAATGGTCAAGCAACAGCCGCCCTAGATTTACTTAATGGCGATGTGCTTTCTATGTCCACAGATATTTATAAGCTTTTAGAAGATCTGGTTACCCTTAATGAAGCCCAGGCTTATGCCAGCCGCCAAAAAGCAAGAAGCAGCTATTTTGGTTCATCCTTAGTAATAGCCGGCCTCTTGCTTTTCCTTGTTTGTGTAATGATCATTTTCGGCACTATCATCATCAATTCTATTGGTAAATCTGTAAACACTATTATTGCCGCTGCCGAAGAATTGGCCAATGGCAACACCCAAATAACAAATACACAATTCCCCAACGACGAAATGGAGCAAATTGGCCGCGCCATTATCAAGGTAGCAAATTCTATCGCAGGGCTTATTAATGATAATTATCAAGTGTTTTTCAATGCCCGCGCCGGTCTTTTGCACACCAGAGCAGATGTTAGCGGGTATCGCGGCGATTATCACAATATTCTAAAAAGCGTTAATATGACCCTGCAAACTTTTTGCCATCATTTAGATGTTGTGCCGGTAGCTATATCTTTTTTCGATCCTCAAGCAGTATTCGTTTATGGCAACAAAGCTATGTACGACTTTTTGCCTTACTTCGGGTTAAACACTCAATCAAGCAACCTCTTGGCCCGCGTACTAACAGTAGATAAATCTTTAAAAATGCCCCAGGGGGCGCAGGCAATTTTTTCCGATAATGGCAGCGGTGTTTTTTCTGGCGCCCTCAGTTTGAATTCTACAGATATAGAGCAGTCTTACAGTTATGGCTTTTCGCTGCGCCGCGTATTAAACGGCGAAGATCAGCTGGCTTGTGTAATGCTAACTTTAGTTGATATTACCGAAGCTACGCGCGCCAAAAGAGAAGCAGATAGGGCTAACCGCTCTAAAACCACTTTTCTTTCCAATATGAGCCATGAAATACGCACCCCTATGAACGCTATTATCGGCATGGCGCAAATAGCCCGCCGTACCAATGATTATGAAAAAATACAGGAGTGTATCAACAATATTGAACACTTTTCTACGCATCTATTAGGCTTGCTCAACGATATACTGGATATGTCTAAAATCGAAGCGGGTAAATTAATCTTAGCAGAGGAGGAAATACAGCTTTCCGAAAACATTTCATTTGTGGTTTCAATGATGCATTCTAAAGCCAGCGAAAATAATCTAGAAATATCGCAGGATCTTAGTATAAACCGGGATCATGCCCGGGTAGATAAACTAAGGTTAAACCAGGTTTTATTTAATTTATTGGCCAATGCCGTCAAGTTCTCGCCGGATGGCGGACAAATTAAAATATCCGTAACGGAAGATGATTTAGATGAAACTTGGTCGCAGTTCAGTTTTTCTATAGCAGATCAGGGCATAGGCATGAGTGAAGAACAGGTTGGGCGTTTATTCCAATCTTTTGAACAGGCAGATACCAGTATTTCCCGACGCTTTGGCGGCACAGGCTTAGGTCTTGCCATATCTAAAAATATTGTAGAAATGATGGGCGGTAGTATTTGGGTAGAAAGCAAATTGGGCGTAGGCAGCACCTTTTCTTTTGTGTTGCGGCTTAAGGCTGCAGAAAAAAGCGGTATGGCTTTCGACACGGAAGTGTTAAACAATGCAAAAGATAGCGCCGATTATTCTAATCTACGCGCGCTGGTGGCAGATGATATTGATATCAACCGCCTAATCGTAACAGAAATGCTTTGTGAAACCGGCATGCAGATCGAAGAAGCCACTACCGGAAAAGAGGCGGTAGATATATTCGCCAACTCCCCTCCCGGTTATTTTGATATTATTCTAATGGATATACAAATGCCGGAAATGGACGGATACGAAGCAACAGGCACAATCCGCAAGTTATTGCGTAAAGACGCGAAATCTGTTCCCATAGTGGCTATGACGGCTAATGTAATGAAAGCGGATTTAGCTTTTGTAAGGGAAGCGGGAATGAACGGTCATATAGCAAAACCTATAGATTTCGATAGTGTTTTGCAAATCATTTACAAACTATGCCTTAAAAAATAATTAGCAGCTGAAAGCCGCCACATGCTTTATTCCGTGTAAAACGGGCTGGCTTTTCGTAATAACGCAACTTTATTTTGTAAAACTTCCAGCACATAACCTAGCTGTTGTTCATCTACACCATAACCTAAGCTGAAACGGATGGCGCTGGCTAGCCAGTTGTCGCTCAGCTTCATAGCTTGTAATACATGAGAAGGGCTCATAGAGCCGGAAGAACAAGCCGAACCGCTGGAAGCTGCTATTCCATGCATATCTAAATGCAATAACAGCGCTTCGCCTTCCACATAATCGAAACTCAAATTAGCGTTCTGCGGCAGGCGCTTTACCGGGTGCCCGTTTAAACGGGCACCCGGTATAGTACGCAATACCTCTGCCACAAACATATCCCGCAAAATGCGCAGGCGCTTTGCATCCTCTTGCCAAGATAAAGCAGTAAGGGCCGCTGCTGCGCCGAAGCCTACAATACCGGGCAAATTCTCGGTTCCGGAACGCAGCTTTTTTTCTTGCCCGCCGCCGTAAACCCTTCCTTGCACATCTAGCCCTCTACGCACAAAAAGCGCGCCCGCACCCTTGGGGCCGTTTATTTTATGCGAAGAATAAGTGAGCATATCTACTCCCAGTTTTTTTACATCTACCTCTATTTTACCCACGCTTTGCACAGCATCTGTATGAAACAGCGCCCCTGCCTCATGGGTCAGTTCTACCAATTCCCGTATAGGGTTAATGGAGCCTACTTCATTATTGCCATGCATAATAGATACTAAATAAGTATCTTCACGCAAAGCCTGCGCCAAAACTGCCGGCTGCACCATACCATATTCATCTACCGGCAGTATGCTCAATTCAAAACCCTGTTGGCGTAAATATTCACAGGTATCTAGTACTGCATGATGTTCTATGGCAGAAGTTATAAGATGTTTTTTTTGCGTCGTAGCCGCGCTGCCTAAAATAGCAATATTATCCGCTTCCGTACCGCCGCTAGTAAAATAAATCTCTTCTGCGGCAGCGTTTATGAGAGTAGCCACCTCTGCTCTAGCCTGCTCTAAATAAGCTTTAGCGTCGCGACCAAAGCTATGCAGGCTTGAAGGGTTGCCATAATGCTCTTGTAAAAATACAGTCATTTTCTCTATCACCTGTGGAAAAAGAGGTGTGGTAGCAGCATGATCCAAATACACCTTTAGCATAAAAAACCCTCCGTTTCATATCTGCTTTGCGTTAATTTTTCTCCCGTGCTAAAAGATCCGCTAAAGTATAAGAAGCCAGCACACGGCTTACCGCTTTTTGCAATTCTTCCCATATAAAGCGGCTGCCGCAGCTTTCCTGCATAAAACAAGCTTGTTCTTCCGCTTCGCCAATGCAAGCAGTTAAAGCCAGCGGCCCTTCCAAAGCACGAAAAATATCCCCTGCCTCTATTTTATCCGGTTCGCAGGCCAAACTGTATCCGCCCTGCGCGCCGCGGCTACTTTTAACCAGCCCGGCTTTTTTCATAGACGACATAAGCTGTTCCAAATACCCTTCAGAAATCTGCTGCCTGCGAGAAATTGCCGATAAAGTCACCGGCCGCTCTTGCCCATATTTGGCAATATCCATAATTGCGCGCAAGCCATAGCGGCCCTTGGTAGATACATTCATATCTGTCTCCTTAATTATTGTATAGAAATTTAATGTCTAATAATTTACTAGGTTTAGTATACGGCAAAAATTAACCCATGTCAATACAGTAGCCGCATTTACTTTGTCAACCAACCTTACTTTGGCAACCAACCATTTGAGTATAAATTATTATATTTACAAAAAACTATTGACAAAAAGAGAGTAGTATGATAATTTTTACATGCTATAGATGAAAATATTTAATAATATTACTACTAAGGAGGATAATATGAA
>WRKD01000156.1 GCA_009778255.1 Bacillota bacterium | reverse complement strand
CTTTTAAGAAAAAGAGCAAAACGAGAGGTAAAAGTGCCCCAAACTTGCAGCCCTATCCAGGGGATTGCGGATCAAGTCCGCAATGACGGAGATATTTAGGTAATTAGTCTCATTTTGATCATTTTGTTAGTGTTTATTCTGGTTTCTAGAGGTGCCCAATAGATAATTCACTGGAACGCTGAGTTATAGATTATCCATTATAAAATAATGTCTTTTAAATTAACAGGTTTGTTTGACAAGATAAAGCGGCTGTTTGACAAGATAAAGAAGTTGTTTGACAAGATAAAGAAGTTGTTTGACAAGATAAAGAAGTTGTTTGACAAGATAAAGAAGTTGTTTGACAAGATAAAGAGGTTGTTTGACAAGATAAAGAGGTTGTTTGACAAGATAAAGAAGTTGTTCGACACGAAACTATCACTTAGTAGTTTAGTAAAAAGCTACAATATACTTAATAATAAGTTTAACGATGCTGCTTTATCTGCTTCTGTAAATAGTTTACTCAAATTGGCAGCATAAACATCTTGTTTTAATTGATGAAAATGGGAACTATGTTACTAATTTATTAGCTAGTATTCTTTTACAAACTCTCCTTGCATTGCCTGATATAAACGATAGCCACCACTCAAATTATATACGTTAAAACCGTTTTGTGTGAGAATGCGAGCAGCCACATAACTGCGTGCGCCGCTTAAACAATTAACATAGAGCGGCTTTGCTTTATCCAATTCTTCTAGACGCTCACGTAAAGAATCTAACGGGATATTTATAAAGCCCTCTATGCTTCCCTGTAGAAATTCTTGTGGTTTGCGCACATCTACTAAACTAATGCTACCATCGCGAGGCAAGTCATCCACCTCATGCCAATGGAAATTCTTTACTTGCCCTTTTAGTATATTTTCTATCATATACCCTGCTATATTAACCGGGTCTTTTGCAGAAGAGTAGGGTGGGGCATAGCATAAATCTACCTCGCAGAGATTTGCCGCACTCAAACCCGCGCACATGAATGCAGCCAGTATATCGCAGCGTTTATCAACGCCGTCATAACCGACAATTTGAGCTCCCAACAGCTTTCCTTGGTTTTTATCAAAAATTACCTTCATAAGAAGTGGTTTAGCATTAGGATAATAGCTGGCATGAGACGGCGCCTGTAAATAGATTTTATCATAGTTTAACTTTATTCTTTGGGCAGTTTTTTCATTTACGCCACTGGCGGCTACTGTTAAATCAAAAACTTTAATAATTGATGAACCTTGCGCACCCCTATATTCAGAGGGAATATCACAAATATTATCGGCGGCAATGCGGGCTTGCTTATTTGCCGGGCCAGCTAAAGGAATCATAGCAGCTTGGTTACTTATAAAATCTTTTATCTCCACAGCATCGCCTACAGCATAAATATCACTATCTGAAGTGCGCATATGAGAATCTACTATAATAGCACCTCGTTCATTTAAGCTCAACCCCGCAGCTTTTATGAAAGCTGTATCTGGCTTAACACCGATTGCCAGAATCAACATATCTGCTTTAAGAGTACCTTTTATCTGTTCAATAAGCAAACCGTCTTCTTGAGGAATAATCTTATTTAATCCATTTTTTAAATAAATTGTTATCTTTTTATTTTGCATATGTTTTTTAACTTCATTAGCCATTTCAATATCCAAGGGCATTAGTAATTGATTTGCTTGTTCAATTATACTTACCTCTAAACCAGCCTCCCTAAGATTTTCTGCCATTTCTACACCAATGAAGCCACCGCCTACTATCACTGCACTTTTTGGTGAATTTTTTTGAAAATAGTCTTTTATTATATCTGCATCTGTCATATTGCGCAAGGTGAATACACGCTCATCATCCATTCCCTCAATCGGCGGCTTAAAAGGCAGAGCACCCGGAGAAAGTATCAGTTTATCATATTTTTCATTATAAATTTCTCCACTTTGCCAATTCTTTACTGAAACAACTTTAGTAGAACAATCCAGCGCTAACACTTCATGCCGCACCCTTACATCTACTTTATATCGAGTGCTAAAGCCTGGGGGAGTTTGCAATAGCAAATTCTTGCGTCGCTCAATTGTCTTACCAATATAATATGGTAAACCACAGTTGGCAAAAGAAATATGCTCTCCCTTTTCAAATAGTATTATTTCGCTATGTTCGTCTAATCTGCGCAAACGAGCCGCTGCTGTAGCTCCACCCGCAACACCGCCTACAATTAGTATCTTAATCATATTTTATTGCCCCCTTATTAACATTTAAGTTGAATACATTGCAATTATACCACTTTTGCAATACAAGCATCAAGTTATTTAAGCAATCATAACCCTCTAATTTGGCAGGATAAGTGTCGGTTATGCAGAATAGAATATTAGTTTAGGCTTTTACTATTTTTATTAGGCGGGGCGGCGGTTGACAATGGGCAAAGTTATTGCAGTTGCAAATCAAAAAGGCGGGGTGGCTAAAACAACCACGGCTGTAAATCTCTCGGCTATGTTAGCCCGCTTAGGGCAAAAAGTTATGATACTGGATATGGATCCTCAGGGAAATGCTACTAGTGGATTGGGGGCAGATAGGCGCTTAATTGAGCATTGCATTTACGATGTGCTGATAAATGAGGCGCCACTACAGGCGGTTACCCTCTCTACTCCTTATGATGGTCTTAAGCTTCTTCCTTCTACAATGCAATTAGCCGGAGCAGAAGTAGAACTTGTTTCGGCTATTTCAAGAGAAAGTCGCTTAAAAAGAGCATTGGCAGAAGAACGTTATAATTATGATTTCATCTTCATCGATTGCCCGCCCTCTTTAGGTTTGCTGACTATTAATGCCTTAACTGCAGCCGATAGTGTATTAGTACCACTACAATGCGAATACTACGCACTTGAAGGTGTTAGTCAGTTATTGTCAACTTTAGAATTAGTACGATCTAATCTCAACCGGGAATTGTTGATAGAGGGTGTTTTGCTTACCATGTACGATCAACGCACAAATCTTTCTCCGCAGGTCGCAAAAGAAATGCGTAGTTTTTTCAAACACCGAGTTTATGATGTAATTATTAATCGTAGTGTACGACTTTCCGAAGCACCCAGTCATGGAATGCCAGTTATCTATTATGATCCAAAGTCTAAAGGAGCACAACAGTACGCTTTATTAGCTGGAGAATTTTTAGCCAGAAATGGTAAAACGCCCCTAGAGAAACAGATGAATGGAGGCGATGGCCATGAGTGATAAAAAACAGCAACGAGGCTTGGGGCGAGGTTTAGCTGCCCTACTTCCAGATGCGCCACTTTTTGTTAATGAAGATACCTTTAACCTAGAAAAAATTTCTATTTTGGATATTACGCAAATTATTCCCAACCCGCACCAGCCAAGACGTGCTTTCGATGATGAAAAACTAGCTGAATTAGCTGTATCGATTAAAGAACATGGTTTATTGCAACCTTTGATTGTTGCTAAAAGCGATATGGACAACTATACTATCATTGCCGGAGAACGTCGCTGGCGAGCAGCACAAAAATTAGGGTTTAAACAAATTTCTTGTATAATTCGCAGCTTTGAAGAACAACAAATACAAGAATTATCCTTAATTGAAAATATCCAACGTGTAGACCTTTTGCCTTTAGAAGAAGCTAGAGCTTATAGAGATTTGATAGATCAATACAATTATACTCAAGAAGCCTTAGCAGAGCGTTTAGGAAAAAGTCGCTCTCATATTGCCAATACGCTACGTCTTCTAAATTTACCAGAAAAATTGAGAGAACTACTTGAAGAAGGCTCATTCACTGCCGGCCATGCCCGAGCGCTACTCTCCCTCACTAATCACGAGGAACAAGATTTTCTGGCGAATCGTATTATTAATGAGAGCTTAAATGTGCGACAAAGTGAGCAATTGGCCCAGGAATTACAAAAAGAACGCCTACCAAAAATTCCAAAAGAGACAAGCACTCCAAGCCATCCAATTTTCGCGGATATTGCACGTCGTCTTAAAGACAAGTGGGGAGTTAAAGTTGCTGTACATGATAATAAAGGTCGCGGAAAGATTGTAATAGATTACTATTGTGAAGATGATTTACAACGAATTATAGACAGTTTATTATCAGAAACATTATAAGGCGCCTCTAAATACCCGCTTATCTGTATCCTGAGAAATTAGTATATTATTTAATAAGGGTGAAATATATGTTTATTACTGACAGTGTTTATTTGATTGAAGCTACCAAAGGCTCTTTCGCATATGCTATACGTCATGAAGAAGGCATCACTATAATCGATTCATCAATGCCAGGACGGGCAAACAGAATTATATTGGAGCTAACAGCCAATCAGTTTACGCAGGTAAAGCAAATCCTCTTAACCCACCATGATATAGATCATATTGGTAATGCTGCGCTATTACAGGAAAAATATCATTGCGATGTTTATTTATCTAACGAAGATTTACCCTATATGCTTGGCACTAAAAAAAGAGAAGGCGTTAAAAGAATTCTCTCTTCCTTTATTAAGCCAAAAATTCCTGTGCACATAAAGCATTTACCGCAATTCGCACTTGCAGATATACAGATATTCTCAACACCGGGGCATACCCCTGGCCACACCTGCTTTTTATTTGAAGATGTTCTTTTTGTTGGAGATTTATTAAATTCAAATAAAGGCGTACTAAATAAATCTTATCCACTTATGACCTGGGACATGAAGAAGGTTAATAATTCTATCCAAGCTATGAACAAACTACATTTCTCTTGGGTATGCCCTGCACATGGAGAACCTGTACACATTTCTCTAATCAATATATAAAAATAGATGTTTCATGTGAAACATCTGATGTGTTCTTATAATTAATATAGCTATTATATTTAGCCGGGAAAAGGCAAAGACAATTAATATCCATAGTTCATGAAACGCCTTTTAACGTCTCAACAATAAAAAAATGGAGATAAACAATGACAAAAAACAATGTAGCTATTCTAGTAGATAGTGGTTGCGATTTACCGGAAGAAATATGTAAAAAGCATAAAATATTTAAACTTCCTTTCTCATTGATGTTTAAAAGTGCTATATATCGAGATGATACCATAAGCACATACGATCTTTACCGGTTAATGGAGCAAGAAATTCCTAAAACAAGCTTTCCAAGTGGTGAAGAAGTTGAAAAAATGCTGTTAAGAATAAGCAAAGAAGGATACACAAAAATATTGGCTGTAAGCATTTCCAGTCGCCTTTCTGGCACTTGCAATATGCTTCGCTTACATGCCAAAAGACATGCGAATTTAGAAATAGAAGTGATAGACTCGTGCAATATATCTATTGGTGCAGGTATGCTGGCTTTAAATGCAGCAGAGTATTTAGCACAAGGAATGTCTTGGCCTCATTTAAAGGAAAGACTCATTAAAGAAGTGCATAATAGTAAAGTTTTTTTCTGTTTAAAAACTTTAGAATATTTAAAACAAGGCGGAAGAATAGGTCATGTTTCTGCTCTTTTAGGTAATGCTTTAAGAATTAAACCGATAATAACTTGCGATTTTGAAGGTATTTATACTACAGAAGCTAAAGTTGCAGGCTATAAACAAGCCTTACAGCGCCTTAGCGAATGTGCCGCACATTTTGCAGCGAAAGCACCGGTTCAACTTGCTATTATGCATGGTGCTGCAGCAACAGAAGCAGCACTAGTAAAAGAGCGGGTATGCTCTCTCTTGCCTCATGCAAAATTAATTATTGAAGAACAAATAAGCCCATCTATGGCAGTTCATACTGGCCCGGGTTTAGTAGGCATAGGAGTATTCAAAGAGATTGTTAATACTTAATTATGAGGCAGGAGGAAATAAAAATGAAAAAAACCGCGTTTTGCTTGTTTATAATGCTTTTTATAGCATTAGCTTGTCCTCATCAAGCTCTGGCAGAAGATATTTTAGTTATAGTTCCGCCCAGTTTAAAATTTGATGCTGTATATGATTTTGAAGATGGTCTTGCTAGAGTGGCAAAAGACAATAAGTATGGCTTGGTGGATAGCCTGGGTAATATGGTATTGCCAATTGAATATGATGCTATCTGGAGTTTTAGCGAAGGATTAGCGGCAGTAGCAAAAGATGAAAAATGGGGTTTTATAGATATGCAAGGCAATATTGTAATTCCCTTGAAATATAATGCTGTTTATCATAATGATAATTTAGCCTATTTACAATTCGTTGATGGAAGGGCTTTAGTTAATAAAAATGGACAATTTGGTTATATTGATAAATTAGATAATATTATAATACCTTTCGATTTCGATTATTTATCCGAGTATAATGAAGATCTGGCTATGGCAGGGAAAGAAGGAAAATGGGGATATATTGATAGGTCTGGTCAGATAATAATTCCCTTTATTTACGATGCTTTATTTGACAGTTGGGGCGGGGGCTTCCATGAAGGAATGGCTAAAGTTGAAATAGATGGAAAATGGGGTTATGTAAATAATAAAGGCCGCCTTGTCATTAATTGCGATTATGGTTTTGCTTGGGATTTTCAAGAAGGCTTGGCGGGGGTTGAAAAAGACGGGCATTGTGGCTATATTGACAAAAACGGTAAAGTTATTATTCCTTTAAAATATGATGGCGTTATGTACGAAGAAGGCGGAGGGTATCGTCAAGGATTAGCTTGGGTTCGGATGTTTGATAGTTGCGGCTTATTAGACAAGAATAACAAAGTTATTTTACCAGTTGAATTTGAAATGGCTGCTGTTTTAGACAATGGCTTGGTTTGGGTCAGCCAATCAGGTCAAAGCGGTTATACAGATCTAAAAGGGATCTTTGTTATTCCATTGGAGTTTGATTTAATAAGAAGTTTTAGTGAAGGGTTGGCTGCTTTCTGCCAATATAATCACTGGGGATTTATTAATATTAAAGGCGATATTGTTGTAGACTCACTTTACGAATATGTATCTGATTTTGCGCATGGTTTATCTATGGTGATACTAGATGGAAAATATGGTTTTATTGATACTGAAGGGAAAGTGGTAGTTTCCATAGATTATGATCTTGTTTTTCCGTTTAATGAAGGCTATGCCATGGTAGTTAAAGATAAAAAATATGGCTTTGTAGATATTAACGGTAAACTTATTACACCTGTAGCTCTTGATTATAATGACTGGGTATTAAACTATCTTTTAGGGTTTTCGAATGGTTATTCTTGGGCTAAATTAGAAGATTCCTGGGGGATAATTGCAGATACACAATCTGCTGATATTGATGATCCCGCGCAATATCCCACAGTGGCTGAATACATTGCAACTGTTGCTATGGAAAAAGAAAACCAAAAAATAGATGAGGATGAGTCAAGCTCAGCTGTAGATAATACGATTTCCTCAACACAAATATTCGATGAGCCAGAAAGTATAAAACCAGATAAACAAGATGAAAAAGTTAACAACAGACCAGTTATTATTGGGTTAATTCTCGTCTTTATTATTATTGGTGTAATAATTGCTTTATATTTTGTCAAGCGGAAAAACAAAGAAAATAAATGATATTCAGGATATGTATCACAGATACTGTCTCGCCTCCATAACATTTGCATACTTTTCCACAAAATGAGATAGAAAGCCTCCAAATAATTCCCTCGCCAGGGCATACTCTGGGACACAGCTGTTTTATGTTTGAAGAAGTATTGTTTGTGGGAGATTTGCTTATCTCAAGAGATGGCGTACTGCATAAATCATATAAACGTTTGGCCTGGGATATGCGGCAGTTAATCGACTCTGCCCATGCCATGAACAACTTGAAATTTAACTGGGTATGCCCTGCCCACGGCGAGCCGGTAAAAACCTCGCGTATAGAAATAGGATAAATTCTAATGATGCTGCGGCATTGCCCTTCTTCTAGGAGTCTGCGAAATAGAAGGCAGAGGGCAGAGAACAGATGATCTGTATGTTTCACGTGAAACATACGAATGAGGAGATAATCGAAATGAGAAAAGACATTATCTTTTTAATCGCCCTTATCATACTCTGCCTATCGGCAGCCGCTTCCGCCACCGACACAACCACCGCCGCGCCCACCACCGCTAGCGTACTGGTAGACGGCAAAAACATCGCCTTCGACGCCTACAACATCGCTGGCAACAACTATTTCAAACTGCGTGATCTGGCCTATACCATTTCCGGTTCACCAAAACAGTTTGAAGTAGGCTGGGATAGTGCGCAAAACGCCATTAGCCTCACCAGCGGGCAGCCCTATACAACGGTGGGCGGGGAAATGCAGGGCAAGGGCAGCGGGGAAAAAGAGGCCCTGCCCACTACATCTAAAATATTTCTGGATGGCAGGGAAGTAAAGTTTACCGCCTACAATATCGGCGGCAACAACTATTTTAAGCTGCGGGATATCGGGCAGGCTTTAGATTTTGGCGTAGGATGGGATGATACCGCCAGGGTCATAACCATAGACACCTCTACAGGCTACACCTACGAGAGCATAGCCATCAACGAAACCAACTTCTCCGATCCTATTTTCCGCTCTATCGTGGCAGGGCCTGAGATAGACAAAAACCAAGACGGCGTGCTTTCGGCAGATGAGATCGCGATGGTTAGGGAGCTGGATTTGTCCGAAATGGATATTGCCAGCTTGCAAGGTATAGAGTTTTTCTCGGCGCTCACAGTACTTAACTGCAACTATAATCAACTTACAGATTTGGATGTAAGCAAAAACATCAATCTGAACTCGCTTTCCTGCTCCAAAAATCAACTGACAGTATTTGATGTAAGCAAAAATATCAATCTGAAACAACTTGACTGCAGAGAGAATCAACTTACTGAATTAGACGTAAGAACAAACATTAATCTGGAATTTCTTGGCTGTGTATATAATCAATTGACAGCATTGGATACAAGCAACAATATTAACCTGAAAAGGCTTGACTGCATAGGAAGTCAATTGACAGCATTGGATATAAGCAAAAACATCAATCTGGAATCGCTTGACTGTGATGGTAATCAACTTACAGATTTGGATGTAAGTAAAACATCAGTCTGAAATCGCTTTCCTGCTCCAAAAATCAGCTAACAGCATTGGATGTAAGTAAAAACATCAGTCTGGAATCGCTTTTATTCTACGGTAATCGACTAACAGCATTGGATGTAAGTAAAAACATCAGTCTGGAATCGCTTTGGTGCTTCGATAATCAACTAATAGTATTGGATATAAGAAAAAACATCAATCTGGAATCGCTTGATTGCTACGGTAATCAACTTAGAGCATTGGATGTAAGTAAAAACATTAACCTAGAAGGGCTTTACTGTAGCGATAATCAACTGAGAGCATTGGATGTAAGTAAAAACATTAACCTGGAAAGGCTTTACTGTAACGAAAATCAACTGAGAGCATTGGATGTAAGTAAAAACATCAACCTGGAAAGGCTTTACTGTAGAGCTAATCAACTGACAGCATTGGATGTAAGTAAAAACATCAGTCTGGAATTGCTTGACTGCAGAGAGAATCAACTTACTGAATTGGACGTAAGAACAAACATCCATCTTGAAACATTTTGGTGCAGTGGGAATCAATTGACAGCATTGGATGTGAGCAAAAACATCAATCTGGAATGGCTTGACTGCTCCAGAAATCAACTGAGAGTACTGGATGTAAGTAAAAACATCAATCTGGAATGGCTTGCCTGCGATGGCAATCAATTGACAGCATTGGATATAAGCAAAAACATCAATCTGGAAAGGCTTGGGTGTTACAATAATCAACTAACAGTATTGGATGTAAGTAAAAACACTAACCTGGAAAAGCTTGACTGCACTTACAACAAAATTGCCAGTGAAGCGGCGGTGATTGGCTTAGACAAAAGCGTGACCGTAGAGTTTCAATTTGAGCCGCAGAATTGAAAAGCCTCCCAGCTTTTCCCCCAGCCGTCTACGGATACAGAGGCCAGAAGCCAGAGGAAAGAGGCCAGAAAACACCACGGCTTTCCCCCAGAGGTAAAGCCAAAATCATAGATTTTGAGCTTTACCTACGTGCAGAAGCTGCGATTTTGCGAAGCAAAAGCCAGCTAAAGCCTCGCAAGCGAAGGGTACGAGAAGGGTGAGTATATCACCAACGTTGGCTTGCCCCACTCGTTTACGAGAGGGGAAGATGCCCGCAGGGCGTCAGTGAAAGTGCGAATGTTGCACTTGAAACATTTACTGAACAGTACCGCCATATGAAAAATGAACTATAGCTCTAGGGCGCCTCTAAAAACTAGCTTTACAACTCTGCCAAATTAGCGCAACTATCATTTTCTCGTCATTGCGGCCTTCGCGCCGCAATCCC